>DATHPL010000262.1:0-3947 GCA_035483915.1 Bradyrhizobium sp. | reverse complement strand
CATTACGTCGCTGGGCGCGCGCGAGGAGGTCAACCAGGCCACGCATCGCTGGGGCGGCATCGTGTTTCACGACGTGATCAACCAGAAATTTGCACATAAGGCGATCGAGAAGGGCGCCGATGGCCTGATCCTCGTCGCGGCCGGCGCCGGCGGCCATGCCGGCGTGATTTCGCCGTTTGCCTTCGTGGCGGAGACGCGGCGATGGTTCGACGGTCCGATCGCGCTGTCGGGCGCCATCGCCAATGGCCGCGCGATTCGCGCGGCGCGTTTGCTGGGCGCGGACTTCGCCTATATTGGCTCGGCCTTCATCGCCACCAAAGAGGCGAACGCCGTCGAGCGCTACAAAGAGATGATCACGACGTCGGGTGCGGAAGACATTGTTTATTCCAACCTCTTCACCGGCGTGCACGGTAACTACTTGAAGCCGTCGATCGCGGCCTCCGGCATGGACCCGGATAATCTGCCACAATCGGATGCCTCTAAGATGAGTTTCGGGACCGACGATTCCGGCGAGCGCGTCAGGCCGAAGGCCTGGAAGGAGATCTGGGGCTCAGGTCAGGGCATCGGCAGTCTCGACGAGGTCGTGCCGGCCGCTGAGCTGATCGCGCGCTTCAAGAAGGAATACGACGAGGCCGTCGATCCGCCGCTGTAACGCTTCCATAGCGTTCTCGAGTCTGATCGTGCCGCGCGCTCGCGGCCAAGACGTTCAATCCTCGGCCATTTAACCGGCCATTAACCACGCTCCCCCAAGATTCACGTCCAGAGCCGTCGTCCGCAGCACATGCGCGGGCGGGCGAAGTGGCAGTTGCGGGTGGAGTGACATGGATTTCGAGACGCTTTTTGCAAAAACGCCGGCGACCGTCGACGAGATCAAGCGCCGGGTCGCTTACGCCCTTGAGCGTCATCCGCTCTGCCGCCAGGTGCAATTCGAAATCGTCGGCATGCCCCGCTCCGCCATAGGCGGAAGGAACTGGACCATCAGCTGGCAGACGGTTGCGCCCGATGCGCTGTGGGAGGCCTCCGATATCGTCGCCGATATCCAGGAGGCCTACGAACTCGTCGCAGCCGCCTGATCTGTCAATCCGCCGCCGGCCCAGATTGTCACCGTGACTGCACGGTTAAGCCTTATTTCCTCCCCCGTTATCCGGAAACTGAGGGCTACGCAGCCGCTTCCGGCAGTTCAGGTCCGAGTCTTTCGTTACTTTCGTAAATCAAGCCGTCCGCAGATGGAGAATCGCCTGTCGAAAGCTGTCACTATTATTGCCTTAACCGGGTTTCTGGTTGTCGGTGCCGCCGCAGCCGCCATTTTGGGTCGTGAGAGCGTGCCTGCGGCGGGGGCCGCGATGGCGGAGCCGTCCGTGCTCTTGCAAGGGGTCGTATCCAACCGGGACAGCAAGGGCGACAAGCTGACGGTCGCCGCGGTCGCGTCCGATTCCGTAGGGGGTGAGCCAGAGCCCGCGCGGACCGAGGCGATCCCGAGCGAACCGCTGCGGCAGGCTTTTGCAGCGACGTCGTCGGCCGAAATCGAGGGGCTAAAGGTGGCCGATCCGGCGACGCCGAAACCAAAGGTGATCGCCAAGCCGCCGGTCCAGAAATCCTACGCCTTGTTGAGCGACGCGCAGATCGCCGGCATCAAGGAACGACTGAAGCTGTCGCCGTCCCAGGAATATTATTGGCCGGCGGTCGAGAACGCGTTGCGCGCGGTGGCTCACAAGATTCACACCGCGCGGCAGGCTGACCCGCATAATGCCGCCGCTGTGCCGATCGACCCTGAAGCGGCGGAAGTCCAGCAATTGAAATCCGCAGCGATGCCGCTGTTGTTTCAATTGCGTGAAGACCAGAAGAGCGAGGTGCGCTCGCTTGCCCGCCTGATCGGACTGGAGAAGGTCGCGGCGGCGATCTGAAGCGACTTAAAAGCTCAGGCGGCGATCTCTTCGTCGATCGAGGCCTCTCTGATCGTGCGATTACGGCCCGAACGCTTGGCCTGATAGAGCGCGCGATCGCACCGCTCGATCATGCCCTCGGCCGACTCGGCCATTCGGAATTGCGCTACCCCGATCGAGACGGTGACGCTCGATATTTCCTCGCCCGTGGTGCGGCGGGTTAACCGCGCCTCGCCGATGCGGCGACGGATGCGCTCGGCGACCTCGGCGCAGGCATCTAGCGTTGCGCCTGGCAGCACCGCGATCAGTTCTTCGCCACCGTAACGCGCGGCGTGATCGCAATCGCGCACGCTCTCCTGCAAGACCTTAGCGACCAGACGGAGAACCTGATCGCCGACCTGATGGCCGTAGCTGTCGTTGAACTTCTTGAAGTGGTCGATATCGATCATCAGGATGCTGAGCGGGGTTCCAGCTTCCATCGAGGTGATCTGGGCGGCACGCAGGAAAGCCTCGAGCGAACGGCGGTTGGCGAGCCCGGTGAGCGGATCGGTGTTGGAGTGCTGCTCGGCGAGTTTCAGCGAATCCTTGATCTCATCGAGGTCTTTCGTCGTACTGAGGAAATTCGCCTCGAGCGCCGAGGAGCGTGACGTCGCGTTCGATAGTTCTTTCAGGAGCTTTTCGATGATCGGCCGCGGATCGGTCGTGGCCTGACACTCCGATCTGACTTCGCCAAGGCTTTCCATGTGCGAACGATTGTCGGAAATCGCGGTCGCGAGGAAATCCTGTGCGCTCGCGATCACGCCGCGCATTTGCTCGGGGAATTCCTCGGCCGCGCTGAGATCGTGCTGTGGTTTGATATAGGTGACGTAAAGATCGCGATTGACGACGGAATCGAACTTCCGTTTGTTTGCGATCAGGATGTCGATGGTTTTTTTCAGCGTGAGCGAGCCGCCCATCGTGTAGTAAAACCAGACGGAAAAATTATCGGGTGTTGGCGGCACGCGGTGCTGCGCCATGAAGCCGTTGGCCCGATCCGCAAGCGTTGTCGCGTAATCGAAGTCAATGTCGTCGGGCGCGCTAGTCATTCCTTCGGTCCACCCGCCCCCTGATCGCCGCGGTTAAGTCGTGGAAGGTTGTTTATTAATTTTGGGTAAGGGATTTTGGATCAGGGCATTCAAATGAAAGCGTAGCTCTCACATCTAAAGGATGGTTTAAACATAACTCCCACAGGGCGTTAGCGGCCGTTAAATACGTCGAAAAGCGGCCAATAAGGCTGAAAATCGCGGTTTTTGGGCGGATGATTCGACTTTGCAGCGTCCGTCACAACCTAAAAGAGAAGTTTGAAATCAAACTACCAGCGTGGCGTTTGCTGGTGTCCTTTCGATTCCGAAGTTCGTAAATACGCGGCCGCAAGACGATACGAGCTTCGGAATCGGGACACTAGAGCGCAGCAAATCGCGGCTTGGAAAAGAGGCCGCACCCTGTTTTTATCGCGCTTCTCGCGCAACCGGACGAGGTCCCCATGAGCATGCGACGCGAACACGATCTGCTGGGTGACCGGGACGTTCCCGCAGAGGCCTATTATGGTGTCCACACCCTGCGGGCGGTGGAGAATTTCCCGATCACCGCAACGCCGATCTCGATCTACCCGGATCTGATTTCGGCACTGGCCTCGATCAAAATCGCGGCGGCGCGAAGCAACCGCGACCTTGGCCTGCTCGATGCAACGCGGGCCGATGCCATCATCGCCGCCGCCGAGGAAATCAGGGCCGGCCGGCTGCACGAGCAATTCGTGGTCGACGTCATTCAGGGCGGCGCCGGAACCTCGACCAACATGAATGCCAACGAGGTGATCGCCAATCGCGCGCTGGAATTGCTCGGCCGGGAGAGGGGGGACTACAAGTTTCTGCACCCCAACGAGCAGGTCAACATGAGCCAGAGCACCAACGACGTCTATCCGACGGCGCTGAAGCTCGCGGCCTATTCCGGCATCATGCGCCTGGTCGAGGCGATGGCTGTGCTGCGCCAGGCTTTCGAGGCGAAGTCCGAGGAGTTCAAGGACAT
>DATHPL010000261.1:0-3782 GCA_035483915.1 Bradyrhizobium sp. | reverse complement strand
AGGCGTACGACCCCCACGCCGACGAAGAGATGCTCAGCCGCGCCTACGTGTTCTCGCTCAAGGCGCACGGCTCGCAGACGCGCGCGTCCGGCGATCCCTACTTCTCCCATCCGCTCGAGGTCGCAGCGATCCTGACCGACCTCAAGCTCGACGATGCCACCATCGTTTCGGCGTTGCTTCACGACACCATCGAGGACACGGAGGCGACCCGCGCCGAAATCGATCAGGTGTTCGGACAGGAGATCGGGGCGCTGGTCGAGGGCCTGACCAAGCTGAAACGGCTTGAGCTCGTGTCGCGGGAAGCCAAACAGGCGGAAAACCTGCGCAAGCTTCTGCTGGCGATTTCCGATGACGTGCGCGTGCTGCTGATCAAGCTCGCGGACCGCTTGCACAACATGCGCACGCTCGAGTTCGTGCCGCCGGCGTCGCGCCAGCGAATTGCAGAGGAAACGCTCGACATTTACGCGCCGCTTGCGGGGCGTATGGGCATGCAGGAAATGCGGAACGAACTCGAGGACCTGTCGTTTCGCACGCTCGACCCGGACGCCTATTCGGTGGTCCGGCAGCGGCTCGATTCGCTGGCAGAGCGCAACCGCAATCTGATCGGCGAAATCGAAAGTCGGCTCTCCAAGGACTTTCAGAAAAACGGCCTGAAGGCCCGCGTCTACGGCCGCCGCAAGCAGCCGTTCTCGATCTGGACCAAGATGCAGCGCAAGTCGGTCGGCTTCGAGCAGTTGTCGGATATTTTCGGCTTCCGCGTCGTACTGCAAGACGTCGAATCTTGTTATCGCGCCCTCGGCATCGTCCACACCACCTGGCCAGTCGTTCCGGGCCGCTTCAAGGATTACATTTCGACGCCGAAACAGAATGACTACCGTTCAATCCACACCACCGTGATCGGTCCGGGAAAACAGCGTGTTGAATTGCAGATCCGCACCGAGGACATGGACCAGATCGCCGAGCTCGGCATCGCGGCGCACGCCTTCTACAAGGACCTGGTGGGATCGCCGACCGAGCGGCTGAAGCGCGAATCCTCGGCCTTTGCGTGGCTTCGCCACACCATTGCGATCCTGTCCGACAGCGCTAATCCGGAAGAGTTTCTCGAGCACACCAAGCTGGAGCTGTTCCACGACCAGGTGTTCTGCTTTACGCCGAAGGGCAAGCTGATCGCGCTGCCGCGGCAGGCCAACGTGATCGACTTCGCCTATGCCGTGCATACCGACGTCGGCAACAGCGCGGTCGGCTGCAAGATCAACGGCAAGTTTGCGCCGTTGTCTTCGGAATTGCAAAACGGCGATGAGGTCGAGGTCCTGACCTCGGACGCCCAGTCATCGCCGCCAACGGCCTGGGAATCGCTGGCGCGCACCGGCAAGGCCCGCGCGGCGATCCGCCGGGCGACGCGCACGGCCGTGCGCGACCAATATGCCGGCCTCGGCCGCCGCCTGGTGGAGCGGCTGTTTGCGCGTGCCAAGATCGAATATGCCGATGACAAGTTGAAGGGGGCTTTGCCGCGGCTGGCGCGGGCCTCGATCGACGATGTGCTGGCGGCGGTGGGACGCGGCGAAATGAAGGCCTCCGACGTCGCGCGAGCCGTGTATCCCGATTACAAGGAGGAACGACTGGCGCGATACGGCGCTAAGAAGGTCGCCCCCGACAAGCTCAAGGCGAGCCCGCCGGCCGGGACCGGGCGAAGCCTCTCGGCGATTCCGATCCGCGGCATCAATTCGGACTTGCCAGTCAAATTCGCGCCCAATGGCGGTGCGGTGCCGGGTGACCGCATCGTCGGCATCGTCTCTCCGGGCGAGGGCATCACGATCTATCCGATCCAGTCGCCGGCCCTGAAGGATTTTGAGGAACAGCCCGAGCGCTGGCTCGACGTCCGCTGGGATGTCGATGAGACGACGCCGCAACGCTTTCCGGCGCGAATCATGGTCGACAACGTCAACGAACCCGGAAGCCTCGCCCAGGTCGCCACCGTGATTGCCGAGCACGACGGCAATATCGACAATATCAGCATGTCCCGCCGCTCGCCCGATTTTACCGAGCTGACCATCGATCTTGAGGTCTATGACCTCAAGCATCTCAGCGCTATTATCGCGCAGCTGCGCGCTAAAGCCGTGGTCGCACGGGTGGAGCGCGTCAACGGGTGATGTGTCGTTGCCGGGCTTGACGCGGCAATCCATCCTTCTCGAAGATAGATGTGCGGGTCCGGCCCGTGCATTGGAATAAACGGGTTCACGGGTCGAAACATGCCAAGTCCTTTGCCGTTACGTCTCGGTGTGAACGTCGACCACGTCGCAACACTTCGCAATGCACGGGGAGGCGCGCGGCCCGATCCGGTGCGCGCGGCGCTGCTGGCGATCGAGGCCGGCGCCGACGGCATCACCGCGCATTTGCGCGAGGACCGCCGTCATATCCGCGATGCGGACATGGCGCGCCTGAAGGCCGAAATCTCAAAGCCGCTGAATTTCGAGATGGCTGCGACCGAGGACATGCTCAGGATTGCGCTCGCGACCAAACCTCACGCCGTCTGCCTGGTGCCGGAACGGCGGGAAGAGCTCACGACCGAGGGCGGTTTGGACGTGGTCGGGCAGCACAATGCGCTTGCGCCGTATATTTCGCGATTGAGCGAGGCGGGAGTGCGGGTGTCGCTGTTCATCGCGGCCGATCCAGCCCAGATCGAAATGGCCGCCCGCCTGCGCGCACCGGTCATCGAAATCCATACCGGCGCCTGGTGCGACGCCGTGGTCGATGGTCATGCCGAAAAAGCAGAAGCGGAATGGAAGCGCATTGTCGCCGGCGCCTCGCTCGCCCGCTCCGCGGGCCTGGAGGTGCATGCCGGTCATGGCCTGGACTATGCGACCGCGGAAACGATCGCGGCGCTCGGCGAAATTGCCGAACTCAATATCGGCTACTTCATGATGGGGGAGGCTCTGTTCGTCGGCCTTACGGAAACGGTTCGCGCGATGCGGGCCGCGATGGATCGCGGCCGAAACCGGGCGGAAAAAGCATGATCATCGGCATCGGCTCCGACCTGATCGATATTCGCCGGGTCGCCAAGGTCATCGAGCGCCATGGCGATCGCTTTCTCGACCGGATTTTCACCGACGCCGAGCGCGCCAAGGCCGAGCGCCGCGCCAAGAACGAGAACATGGTGGTGGCGACCTACGCCAAACGCTTCGCTGCCAAGGAGGCCTGTTCCAAGGCGCTGGGGACCGGTATCCGGCAGGGCGTCTGGTGGCGTGACATGGGCGTGATCAACCTGCCGGGCGGCCGGCCGACCATGCGCCTGACGGGCGGGGCGCTCGCCCGGCTGGAGGAACTCACGCCGGTGGGATTTGAGGCCAAAATTGACCTCAGCATCACCGACGATTGGCCGTTGGCGCAGGCTTTTGTCATCATTTCGGCGCATGATGCCCGTAGCGCCTGAGGCGGGAATGGGTACAGGCGGATATAAAACAAAAACTTTATATTTGTCAGTGGCTTATGAAATTTTGACGAAGCCGTTGATTGCGCCCCCCACCACAACCGTCTAAAACGCAAAGCGCGTTCGGACCGAGTCCCACACGATCAGAATCAGGTCATTTTCCTCCCAGACGCGACGCGGGTGGCTGATCGCGTGAGGATCATTTTCTGTCGCCGTGCGCGGCGGCCAATAAAGAGCAGGAAGCCAAGAAAGCCATGAGCGTGACATCCAGCACCAAATCCGAAGGCGGCCTGGGCGAAACCATTCGCGTCGTCATTCATGCTCTTCTGATTGCGCTCGTCATCCGCACCTTTCT
>DATHPL010000260.1:0-10158 GCA_035483915.1 Bradyrhizobium sp. | reverse complement strand
GGTCGCGGCGGACCAGCTCAACGATACCGATCGGACGCTGCAAGAAGGCAGTTCGACGCCGGCCCAGGCCCCCAGTTCGCCACCCGCCGAAGCAACGACGACGACAGGCGAAAGTACCGCCTTGGATCGCACTTCCCTGATCGGAAAAATCTTCATCGGATTTGGCGCGTTGCTGACCATGGCCTCAGCCGCGCGTATGTTCATCTGACGTCGCTTTAGCGGCATTGGGAACGCTGGCCGGGCAACCTCGCTTGCCCGGCCATAATCCGTCCCAAGCGACGCCCACTTGAAGCTGATCCCGCCAGCGGGCACATTGCCTGAAGGCCAAGGCGCGGGACCACTAGAACATGAAAACGTTCGAGCACATCATCGTCGAGGTCAGCGGCAAGGTTGGCGTGATCACGCTCAATCGCCCGAAGATGCTCAACGCGCTGTCCTTCGGGGTGTTTGGCGAAATTGCCACTGCCGTCGATGATCTCGAAGCCAATGAGGCTATCGGATGCATCGTTTTGACCGGCAACGAAAAAGCTTTTGCCGCCGGCGCCGACATCAAGGAAATGCAGCCGAAAGGCTTCATCGAAATGTTTTCCAGCGATTTTGTCGCGATCCGCGGCGATCGCGTCGCCAAATGCCGCAAGCCGACCATTGCCGCCGTCAGCGGCTATGCGCTCGGCGGCGGCTGTGAACTCGCCATGATGTGCGACATCATTGTCGCATCCGATACCGCGAAATTCGGCCAACCGGAAATCACGCTTGGCACCATTCCGGGCATCGGCGGCACGCAGCGGCTGACGCGCGCGATCGGCAAGTCCAAGGCGATGGATCTCTGCCTCACCGGACGGATGATGGATGCGGCGGAGGCGGAACGCTCGGGGCTCGTCAGCCGCATTGTTCCCGTCGACAAGCTGATGAGCGAAGTCATGGCGATCGCCGAAAAGATCGCCGAGATGTCGCATCCGGCGGCGGAAATGGCCAAAAGCGCCATCAACCGCGCCTTCGAAACCCCGCTTGCCGAGGGGCTTCAGGTCGAGCGCGACCTGTTTCGCTCCACCTTCGCGCTGGAAGATCGCACCGAGGGCATGGCGGCCTTCATCGAAAAGCGAAAGCCGGTCAACAAGAACCGATAGCCGCCTCGCCCGCTCATCAGCGACGGATTGCTAGTTCGCCTGGCTCTTGATCAGCGCCGCATGCACCAGCGCCCGATAGATCCGCTCCGACCAGGTCGCAGGCCTGTCCAACTCCAACCTCGCCAGACATTCGGCGTCGGCAGGCTCCGGCGGCTGCGTCCATCCCTGCCATAACAGCGCGGGTAAACGCCGCGGCGTACGTTGCACTTCCTGCAGGAACTGCAATGCCGGGATCAGCCGCTGCTCTACTTCCGTGAAATCGCTGCCGAACGGAAAAGCCGGAAGCAATCCTGCTTGACGGGCCGGCCGCAGTGCATTCGCAATCCGCTCCGGATAGTTTTCGCAACAGGCTTTCGGAATTTCAAAATTCGCAGGTAATTTGCCGGCATCCTTTGCCTGGCGTGCCAGTTCGCTTTGGAAGCGGGAATCGGACACCTGTAACATCGCAGCGATCACATCGGCGTCGGACTTTCCCTTGAGGTCGGCAACGCCGTATTCAGTGACGATGATATCGCGCAAATGGCGCGGAATGGTCTCATGGCCATAGCTCCAGCGAATGTTGGATTGCGGTTTTGAGCCTGCTTGCCGCGCCGCCTCGACGGTCAGGATGGAGCGCGCGCCCGGTAGCGCAAACGCCTGTGCGACAAAATTATATTGACCGCCGACACCGCTGACGACCTGCCCGTTCTCGAGGCCGTCGGAGATGACCGCCCCCATCAACGTCGCCATCATTGCATTGTTGACGAAGCGCGCGTCGACGCGGGCGCGCTTTTTTTGGTCCTCGTCGCCATAAAGTTCGTTCGTGAAGGAGACCGGCATCATCTGGATGCGCGCGATCTCTTCCGCCGTCATTTCGCACAAGCGCCGGTAAAAAGATTTTGGTCCCAGAAAAAACGCTCCATGGAGTAGAACGCCATCCACCTCGCGCTTGATGATGCCCGCGTCGATCAGGCCGATGAAGGCCTCGAACAGCATTTCACTGACGCCGTAGAGGCCCTTTTCAAACGGCGCGGTTTCGAACGGCTGACAGGCGGGGGTAAGCCGCTTCACGGTCGCCTCGAATTGCGCGGGATCGCGATGTCGGAGGATCAGACCTTGCGCGAGCGCGTCGCCAGCCTGGCCGATACCGATCTGCAAGGTGCCGCCGTCCCGAACAAGGCCGGCCGCATGAAGGCCGACGGCGTATTTGGTGTCGGTGATCGGCTCGGACGGCGGCGCGAATAGCGGAAACTCCGTTTCCGGGCTCTCCAGAACGGCGCTGAATTCTTCGCCCGAAAGATCGCCCGCGCCGGGCATGAAAGGCAATTCGGAATTCACCTGCGCGACGAGTTTGAAGGACGCACGGCCCTCGGCGCGTGCCTTCAAGACATCGAGCGTGGTGTCGGTGTTGCAACTCAGGCTGTAGCGGGCGACGCCATCGACCACGCGCTTGGCCACCAGCTGCGTAACGACGTTGAGCCCGCGCGCGAGCAGATAAGACGACGCATGGGTGTAGTTCGCGGAAATGTAGTGCTGCTGCGCAAACGGGACATGCAGCCACCTGCCCGCCAGGAAGAAGAACTCGATGACCTGGACGTTGGGCGGCAATTCGCCAGCGTGCAACGCATGGGCATAAGCGAGATCAGGATATCCGCCAAACAACCGCTCGATCACGGGAGAAATGAAGCGCCGTTCGAGCAGGTTCGAAGGTTCAGGCTTTTCCAGCGTCAGCGCCGAAAAGAAGGTGAGACGGATCGAGCGGTCCGCAACCGCGCGCGCATAAAGCGCATTGACGATGTGGTTGGCCTTGCCGAGACCGAGCGGCAAGCCGACCACCAGATTAGATCCGACGTCGCGGATGATATCCTCCGCGATAGCCTCCGGGCTCGAAAACATCTTCGGCATTGATCTTCCTTCCGAGCCCAACCCCGCATCTTTTTCCCGTTAGTGTCCCGGTTCTGACATTCGTATCCTATCGCGGCGGGCACTTTTACGAATGTCAGAACCATGGGGACACTAGCAACTACATTATTCTAGCGTGGCTTTGACTCTGACGTTTCTTTGAAGAGGTCGCTGTAAAACTGAAAGGAACGTCAGAGCCGCCACACTAGCCGCAATGGCGAGATGCGACATCCGGCTTCCCCTGTCCGTGCCGCTGCGATAACAGTCTTGTCAATGGCAGGTCGTTCACCGCGACGAAAAGTGGACGAAGGCCGATGTTTCGCACTGATATGGAGAGATCACGATGATGAAGCTGTACTACGCGACGGGCACCTGCGCACTGGCCTCCCATATCGCGCTTGAAGAAGCCGGCGCCGAGTATTCGACCGTCAAGATCAGCTTCGCAGCCAACGAACAGCGTTCGCCGGAATATCTGGCCATCAACCCCAAGGGACGCGTCCCCTCCCTGGTGACGGACAGAGGCATCCTGACCGAAACGCCCGCGATGCTTGCCTACATTGCCCAAAGCTTTCCAAAGGCAAAACTGGCGCCGATCGACGATCCCTTCGGCTTTGCCGAAGTGCAGGCCTTCAACAGCTATCTGTGCTCGACGGTGCATATCAACCACGCTCACCGCCCGCGCGGCAGTCGTTGGGCTGACGAGCCAGCGGCGCTCGAGGCGATGAAAAAGAAGGTGCCGGAAACCATGGCCGCCTGCTTCGATCTGATCGAGAGCAAAATGATGAAGGGCCCATGGGTGATGGGCGACACCTATACCATCTGCGACCCCTATCTGTTCACGATCGCAGGCTGGCTAGAGAGCGACAGCGTCGACCCGGCGCGGTTTCCGAAGGTCAAAGCGCACCGGGACCACATGTCGCAGCGGACCGCCGTCCAAAAAGTGCTCGCGGCCGAAAAAGCCTGATATCTGGCCGGGTTAAGCCCCTTCCCGCCCGAACCTTATCTCTGTAGTGTGACGCCCAAAGCTGCGGCGGACAACGCCGTGCGCGGGTATGGGAGGGAGTGCCATGGGCCAGTTGCGGCGTGCGATCATGCTGATCGCGGCAACCGTCATTTTCGCCAGCCCTTGCGTCGCCAAAATCGTCAAATTTGAAATTCTGAAGGTGGAATCTCCTGCGTTCGAAGGGCGAACCTTCGGCGCAGTCGGCACCTACGACCGGATTGTCGCGCGTGCGACAATCGCGGTCGCGCCCGACGATATTAACAACAAGATCATCGTCGATCTCGACCGCGCGCCGCGTAACACGCAGGGCCAGGTCGAGGCCGTCACCGACGTGGAAATCCTGCGGCCGACGGTAGCCGCCAATGGTAATCGGACGCTGTTTTACGAGGCACTCAACCGCGGGAGCAAACTTGGGCTCGCGCTGTTCAACGACATCCCTGCGGTGACTAACGATCTCGTCAAAGCCGCGGACGCGGGCAACGGCTTTCTAATGAACCGCGGCTACACGGTCGTGTGGAGTGGCTGGCAAGGCGACATTGTTCCAGGCGGCGGCCGCATGACCTTTTCACCCCCGGTTGCGCCCGGCGTGACGGGCCTCGCCCGTGAAGATTTCATCTTCGACCATACCGACAATCCGGCAATCGGCACGCTGAGCTACCCGGCCGCCGAGCTCGATGCCGCAAACGCCAAAATCAGCGTGCGTGAGCGCGAGGCCGATCCGCGCACAACACCGGCAGGCCTTGGCGTCGCGTTCGAGAGTCCGACCAAAATTTCGATCAAACGGCCGGAAGGTTTTGACGCGGGCGCGATCTACGAATTCATCTATATCGCCAAGGACCCGAAGGTGATGGGTCTGGGCTTTGCGGCCACGCGCGACGTCGTTTCCTTCCTTCGCAACGAGACGGCGGACGCTGCCGGCACCGCCAATCCCCTCACTGGGCGGATCGACCGCGCGATCGGATTCGGGTTGTCGCAAAGCGGCCGTTACCTGCACGACTATCTCTATCTCGGCTTCAATGCGGATGAGGCCGGCCGCGTTGTCTTCGACGGCCTGATGCCTCATATCTCCGGCGGCAAGAAGACCTTCACCAACTATCGTTTCAGCCAGCCCGGCCGCTCGCCCTACCAACACGCCGACATGCTTTATCCTGGCGCGGACTTTCCGTTCACCTATCCCGTGATTGCCGACGCTGTTTCCGGGAAAAGCGATGGCTTCCTGGCGCGCTGCTTGGCCGCGGGTAATTGCCCGAAGATCATCAAGACCGACAGCGAGCTCGAATTTTACCAGCAGCGCGCTTCGCTGGTCGTGACCGACACGCAAGGCAATCCCATCACCATGCCGGACAATGTCCGGCTGTTCCTGCTGTCCAACCTGCAGCACTATTCGCTCGCCCAGGACAAATCTCAGATGGTGAAGGTTTGCGCCAATCCGACGAACCCTCTGAATGCGGGGCCGGCGGTGCGCGCGTTGCTGGTCGCCATGAATGAGTGGATCTCCAAGGGCTCGCTGCCGCCGAACAGCCGTTACCCAAGCCGCGCCGACGCGACGCTGGCGCCGCCCTGGGCCAACGCGGTCGGCTTTCCCAACATCCCCGGCATTGCCTATCCGAGCCGGATCGCTCAGCCGACCGCGCTCAAATCCGAAGACATGCCGCCGTCAAAGGGGACTGCCTATCCGGTGTTCGTGCCGAAGACCGATGCCGACGGCCGCGACATTGCCGGCATTCACCTGCCGACGCTCGAAGCACCGGCCGCAACCCACACCGGCTGGAATCTGCGTAAAGTTGGCTTTAGCGAAGGCGAGTTGTGCGACAACAACGGCAGCATGATTCCGTTCGCGGCGACCCGTGAGGAACGGCTGAAAATCAACGATCCTCGCCTGTCGATGGCGGAACGCTACCCGAACGACGGCGATCGCGCCGCCGCAACCGCAAAAGCCGCGCAACAACTGGTCCGCGACCGGCTCCTTCTGGAAGAAGATGCCGGACTGTTTATCGCCAATCCTAACTAGCTCCTTCACAAGCGTGATGCAGGCGGGTTAGGAAACATCCACATTTTAAGAAACCAAGCGCGAAGGGGGAGGAATTTCATGGCGGCTGCGGAAGCCACACCGGCAATCGAGCGTCGCACGATCGCCAAGGTTTCCTGGCGGCTGTTGCCCCTGGTCGCCCTCGCTTATTGCATCGCCTATATCGATCGCAGCAACATTTCCGTTGCCGCGCTGACCATGAACAAGGACCTCGGCTTCAGCTCCTATCTCTATGGCTGGGGCGCGGGAATCTTTTTCTTCGGCTACTTCCTGTTCGAAATCCCGAGCAATCTCATTCTGGAGAAGATCGGTGCGCGAATCTGGATCGCGCGGATCATGATCACCTGGGGCATCATCTCCGGTCTAACCGCTTTGATTACGGGCCCGACCAGCTTTCTGATCGTTCGCTTTTTTCTGGGAGCAGCGGAAGCCGGTTTCTTCCCCGGCATGATCCTCTATCTCACCTATTGGTTTCCGGCCGAATATCGCGGCCGCGTCATCTCGACACTCTTTATCGCGCAGCCGGTCGCCAACGCTGTCGCATCGATCGCCTCTGCCGCCATTCTTGGAATGGACGGCATGCTCGGCTTCAGGGGTTGGCAATGGATTTTCATGATCGAAGCCTTGCCGGCCGTCCTGCTTGGTCTCGTCATACTGCGCATCATGACGGATCGGCCGGCGCACGCCAATTGGCTCGCCGACGACGAGAGAGGCTGGTTGCAGGCGAGACTTGAGAGCGAAAGCCGCCAGGTCGAAAGCGCCGGCCATCTGTCATGGACGAAGGCGCTGGCCGATCCGCGCGTCGTTGCGCTGTCGGTGATCTATTTCATGAGCGTGACCGCCAATTACGGCATCGTCTTTTTCATGCCGCAAATCGTCAAAGGAATGGGCCTTTCCGACATGACGACAGGCGTCGTTTCCTCGCTGCCCTATATCGTTGGCACCATTGGCTTGCTCGCCTGGGGATGGTCGTCCGACCGCAACAAGGAGCGCCGCTGGCACCTCATCACGGCCTCCACGCTGGGCGCGCTGGGGCTCGCTTTTGCGGGATGGTCCGGCACCTCCTATTGGGCGTTGCTCGGAATGGCAGCCGCCACCGTCGGCATCTATGGATCGCGCGCGGCCTTCTGGCCCATGCCTTCGCTTTTCCTCACGGGAACGGCGGCGGCAGGCGCGATTGCCATGATCAATGCCGTCGGCAATCTCGGCGGCTATGTCGGCCCCTTCGTTGTCGGCTGGGTCAAGGATTCCACGCAAAGCTTCGGAGCCGGGCTTTATTTCCTCGCCGCCTGTTCGCTGATGGCGGCCGTCATCACCTTCTTCGCCGCCCGCGCGGCCGGAGATCCCGCAGCGATGGCAAGGGCGAATGCCGCCGCAGCAGCCGAGTAGTTCTATCAAAAAGCCGAATAAAAAAGGGAGAAGACCATGCTTAATCGACGCGACCTTTTGCTTGCTTCCGTGGCCGCTGGCGTAGCGCTGCAAAATCGAACGGCATTTGCCAAGGCGGCACAGCCGACTACAAAGGTCGATTTCGAAGTCCCGGCGCATGCCTGCGACTGCCACACCCATATCCACTTGCCGGAGAAATATCCGTTCTTCGCAGGCCGAGGTTACACACCCGAAGCCGCCTCGCCGGAAGAAATGGCGGCGCTGCACAAGGCGCTCGGCATCGAGCGCGTCGTGATCGTGACACCGAGCGTCTACGGCACCGACAATCGGGCGACTTTGGAGGGCATCAAGTTCCGCGGCGATACCGCGCGAGGTATCGCCGTGATCGACGACAAGACGTCCGAAAGCGATCTGGACGAAATGGGTAAAGCTGGAATCAAGGGCATCCGCGTCAATCTCGCAAACAACGGCATCAGCGACCCCACCATCGGCCGTAAGCGGCTTGAAGCCGCGATCGATCGCGTGAAGGGACGCGGCTGGCACGTTCAGTGCTACACCAATCTTGCGATGCTCACGACGATCAAGGACGTGCTGGCGTCCTCGCCGGTTCCACTCGTGTTCGACCATTTTGGCGGCGCGGACGCCTCCCTTGGCCTCGAACAACCGGGCTGGGCCGAACTCGTCGAGGGAGTGAAGAGCGGCAAGGTCTATGTGAAAATCTCCGGCGCCTATCGCCTGTCGAAAAAAGCACCGGACTATCCGGATGCGGTGCCATTTGCGAAGGCGCTGATTGCCGCCAACCCAGACCGCCTGGTCTGGGGTTCGGATTGGCCGCATCCGGATTCGGATCCAAGGCCTGACAGGAAGCCGACCGATCTCGCCCCACTCTATCAGATCGACGACGGCCGCGTCTTAAACCAGCTCGCGGTCTGGGCGCCGGACGCCGCCACGCGCAAGAAGATCCTGGTCGACAATCCGGCAAGGCTTTACGGCTTCTCGTCATAATTTCCGAAAGCAGGGCCGGCGCCTCACCGCGCCGGCCATTGCGGTGGGTGGCTGCCGAGCGGCATCGCCGGCCGCGACCAGAAGGCCGGCGTTCGCGACAATTGCGCAGTATGGCGGATCGCCTGCAACGATCCGAATCCGGATGGCACCTGTTCGACGAACGGCCGGATCGCCTCCCCCTTCAAGTCCTCGGTCTTGAGACCATTGGCGACGCGGCCCAAATTCCAGATCCATCGCCCGGTCTGCGCCAGCGACACGCGGACATGCCAACTGCCGCCTTCGCGCGACTGACGCGCCTTCGCCATCATGGCGCCGAACGCCATCAGGTAGCCGGTGGCGTGATCGAGAATCTGCGCCGGCAATTCTTTCGGGCCATCGATACCCGCAGCCACGCCCTCGGCATGGTTGAAGCCCGTCGTCGTCTGCACCAGCGAATCGAAACAGCGACGGCTCGCCCAAGGTCCCACGTGGCCATAAGCCGAAAGCGATACGTAAATGATACCAGGATTGATCCGCGCGGCCTCCTCCGGCGAGAAACCGAGGTCGGCGAGCGCTTGCGGGCGATACCCTTGCGAAAAGATATCCGTCTCTCGGAGCAGCTCCTTCAATTGCCTCCGGCCCTCGCCGCGCTTGAGATCGATAAACGTCGTGAGCTTGCCACGGCCGGTATCGATCGTGAGCCAGGGGATCGCGGGCAGATCGGCGCCCGACACCAGCAGCACGTCGGCGCCATGGACCGCGAGCGTGCGGCCGGCGACAGGACCGGCGATCACGCGCGACAGGTCGAGCACGCGCAAGCCCGCGAGCGGTCGATTTCCTGGAGGCCATGGCTTGGGCGCGGCGTCGCCGATTTTCTCGATTGTGAGAACCGGCAAGGCTGCGAGCGCCTTCGCCTGCGGCGTTTCCGACCATTCGTCGTGGGACCGCATCATCGCGACCACGCCACCGGCTTGATAGGCCGCCGTCTCGAACGCCTCGGCGTCCCACTGCATCAGGGCGGCCTGAACCTCCGCGCGTTCGGCTTTGCAATTTAGAACCCGGCACACGGCGTCGCGGTGGTGGGGAAAGTTGGTGTGCAGACGAACGAAGCGTTGGCCGCGTGTCTTGTAGACGCCGGCAATCGCATCCCACGCCGGTGGCGGCGCTTGATCTTCGACGCGCAGATAACGCTCGCTGCGGCATTCGACGACGGCGTGACGCATCTCGACGTTGATTTTCTGATCTTGGCCGCCGCGCAGTTTCCAGACATGCGCAGCAGCAAGCCCCGCCGCGGCAATGCTCGTTTGCGCCGCGGCCGCGACCCGGAACGACGACGGCAGTTGCGGCTCTTCGCCGGTCAAGGTGACGGCCTCGAGCGCAGTCGGATCACCGCCAGCCAAGGTCCAAAGATCGGCCAGGATTTGTTTCGGGCTTTGCATGTCGGGTGCTCTTCCTTAAACCTCACTGCTCTGCCCTACCATGGAAGGAACCGCAATGGCTGCGATCGATCCGTTGACTGCCGGGGGCGTCCTGCTTGCAACTGCCTTGACCGATGCGGTCTATGTCATGTTCACGTCGGCCGTGGTGGCGCGAAAGCGCGTGCCCGCGGCGACCTGGAGCAGCATTTGGTATCTGCTCTCGTCCTATGCCGTGATCTCCTATACGGAGAACTGGGTCTATGTCGCGTTTGCGGCAATCGGTTCATGGCTCGGCGCATTTGCATCGATCACCTTCCTGCATCGGCC
>DATHPL010000259.1:0-4610 GCA_035483915.1 Bradyrhizobium sp. | reverse complement strand
TCGATCTCTGCCGTCAGCCATTCCTATGGCACGAGACGCGCTTTGATCGATGTCGATTTCACCGTGGCGCCCGCGAGCTTTACCGCTTTGCTCGGCCTCAATGGCGCCGGAAAAAGCACCTTGTTCTCGCTTGTGACGCGGCTGTTCGGTATCCAGGCCGGCGGCATCCAGATTTTCGGCCACGATATCCGCCAGACGCCCGGCGAAGCCTTGCGGCTGATGGGCGTGGTGTTCCAGCCCCGAACGCTCGATCTCGATCTCTCGGTCATGCAGAATCTGCTCTATCACGCGGCCTTGCATGGTATCAGCCGGCGTGATGCCCGCTCGAGGGGCGACGAGGTGTTGTCGCGCATCGGACTGGCCGAGCGCGCCGGCAGCAAGGTGCGCGATCTTTCGGGTGGACAGATGCGAAGGCTCGAGATCGCGCGCGCGCTGCTGCACCGACCGCGGCTGCTTTTGCTCGATGAGGCAACCGTAGGCCTCGACGTCAAGGCACGCGCCGATATCCTTGGCCATGTACGCCATCTTGTCACCGAGCAAGGCATCGGCGTTTTGTGGGCAACGCATCTGTTTGACGAGATTATCCCGAGCGACAACCTCGTCATCCTGCATCAGGGCCGCGTCCTTGCGAGCGGAGAGGTCACGAGGGTGCTGGAAACTTCCGAAGCGCCTGACGTCAACTCGGCTTTTATACGGTTGACTGGTGCCCGGTCGGGGAGCGCCGAGCCATGAGTACCTCTACTCTCGATCAGGCTCGCCGCGGCTTTACCCTTGCGGAATACGTCACCTGCCTCAATGGCATCGTGTGGCGCGAAGCCTTGCGTTTCCTCCATCAGCGCGAACGGTTCGTCTCGGCGCTGGTAAGGCCGCTGGTGTGGCTCTTCATCTTCGCCGCCGGATTCCGGCAGGTGCTCGGCATTTCCATCATTCCCCCCTACGAGACTTACATCCTGTATGAGGTCTACATCGCGCCGGGATTGATGGCGATGATCCAGCTGTTCAACGGCATGCAATCCTCACTCTCCATGGTTTACGACCGCGAGATGGGCAACATGCGCACCTTGCTGGTGAGCCCGCTGCCACGCTGGTATCTGTTGTTTTGCAAGCTGCTCGCCGGCACGGCGGTCTCCTTGCTGCAGGTCTATGCGTTCCTGCTGATCGCCTGGTTCTGGGACATCACGCCGCCCCCGATCGGGTATCTAACGGTATTGCCGGCGCTCATCCTGTGCGGGCTGATGCTCGGCGCGCTCGGCATGCTGATTTCCTCCGGTATCAAGCAGCTGGAGAATTTCGCCGGCGTGATGAACTTCGTGATCTTTCCTATGTTCTTTGCTTCATCGGCCCTTTATCCGCTCTGGCGGGTTCGGGAGGGCAGCCCCATGCTCTACTATGTGTGCCAATTCAATCCGTTCACCCACGCCGTCGAGTTGATCCGTTTTTCCCTTTACGGTCAGGTCAACTGGATTTCGCTTGCGGTGGTCGGTGGATGCACTGCGGCCTTCATGATCGGTGCGATTTTCGCCTATGATCCATCGCGTGGGTTGGCCCGTCGAGGGCCCGCGGGAGGCGAGACATGATTTTGCGTGCAGGATTCGGAGCATGGTTCGCTGTCGTCGCGTCGACTCAGCTTTGCCTTGCCGCTGATCCGCGTTATCCGGACTGGCCCTGCGCTCAAGCCAAGGTGCCTGAAATCTCCCTTGCCGCGGTATGGGCTGGCCCGCCGCTCGGCGATGCCGAGGAGAAATGGAAGAACGACCCGAAGGTCAGCGCTTTGGTCGGAAAAGCGGCGGCCAGGAAGACGCCTCTCGATGACGCCCAACAGGCGATCACGGAATTCCTCTCCGCGCCGGGGACCGACAAGATCGCCACAGGCAAACTGTTGTTCGCCGGCCTGTTCGAACAGCTCAACGCCGAGCGATCTTCTGTCATGGGCGGGCTCGAGCGGGTGACTCGCAAACAGCGTCAGGCCGCCGACAAGATCCGCGCCGATACGATTGCGTTGCAGGCGCTCCAGGACGTTACGCCGCCCGACCAGCCCAAGATCGACGAACTTGGCAACCAGCTGGTTTGGGAAACGCGGATTTTTGAAGACCGTCGTCGCGTGGTGAAATTTGTCTGCGACGTGCCGACCGCCATTGATCAGCGGCTGTTTGCGCTTGGCCGCACGATCCAGCAGGAGATCGAGTAGACCCGGATTCTACTCTGCCGGCCGCGGTTCGGGCTGCGCCTCATTGGTCGGCAGATTGGCCCGCTGCCAACCGTCTGTGCCGTCCGGATACCAGGCGACGTTGGAATATCCATAGGACAGGGTTCGTTTGGCGGCATTCCAGGACATCCAGCAATCGGCCTGGCAATAGACAACGATCAGAGCGGCACGATCGCCGCCGGATGCGCGCAACAGCCCTTGCCGAAGGTAACTTTCGGTCGACGCCGCCAGCTCGCCGTAACCCGTATCCGGCAGCCAGATGCTGCCGGGAATATTGAAGCGAGGCTTGTCGCGCCAGACGGTACTGGGCGGAAGATTTGCCGGTTTTGGCGGGCGCGGCAGCACGTCGACAAACACGGCGGTCTTGGCGCGCCATATCGCCTCCGCTTCCTGGGTCGAAAGAACACGCGCGCCGGCCAGCGTATCGGGAACCGGCGCCCGATAATCGTCGGAGCGATACCCCTTGGGCTCAGGCACAAGCTCTTCTGCGCGTATGACGCCGCTAAGCGCCATCAGCGCAAGCATCACACCGGCCGCATACCGGATCATGGCGACTTTGTCGCCGTCTCCGCGGTGATCACTTGATTATTCTCATCCAGCAGCGGAAGACCGTAGTCGGACAGGATCTTGTTGATCTCCGGCTGGTTCTCCTGGATCAACCGATTGAGCAACCGTTTCCAGTTCTGGTCGGCGCGACGAACACCCATGCCGATCCGGTACACCAGTTGTGGTCCGGTCTTTTCTTTCACCAGCGGCGTGACATGAAGCGGCGGGTTGGACTTCTTGGCATAGAAGCCCGCCATCGGGCCCCAGAGAATGGCGGCATCGATATCGCCCTTGTTGAGGTCGGTGATCATGGCTTCGGCCGATGAATCGACGCGGGTATCGATCATCAGCGGATAAGGTTTGGCGTTTGTCATCAGACCGTTCACGGCCATGTTGGTCGCTGGCGGCGTGCCGGCGACAATGCCGATATGCTTGCCTTTGAGACGAGCGTCTTCCAGCGTCGTCACATCGTCGAGGCCGGAGTTTTGCTTCGAAACCAGCGCATAGGCGGTGCGGTAATAAGGATTGGTGCCCTGAACGAGATCGTCGCCTTGCGGAAATCCCATGATGACGTCGCAGCGATGGGCGCCGAGCGTCATGCGGACGAATCCCGTCGCTTGCGGAAAATACATGTAGTCGATTTTCTTCTGCAGCTTCGTTGCAAAGAATTCGGCGAGCTTGTTCTCAAACCCCTCCCCTTTTTCGTTGGAGAACGGCAGGTTGCGCGGATCGGCGCAAACCCTCAGCACCTTGGGATCGACAAGTTCGATTGAAAGATCGAGGCCTTCATTGTCTGACTGCGCTCTGACGCAATCGCGGCTGACAACGATTGCCATCGTCGTCAGGAGAGGAATGAGCAGGCAGCGTTTGAGCGAGGCATGTATCATCGATTGCTGTCCTCAGCTGGCGCCTCTCTCCCATCAAAATGCTATGCTGCCCCGTCGGAGCGTGCAACAGGATATTCGACGCCTTCAAATCGCGGTGTTTTTCGGTTTGTTGCGGCGCAAATCGAAACCACAAATGTGGTGCTATCAGGATGGAAAGATCATCCAAACGGATCGATTATTGTGTTGCGATCGTGGCACTGCTTGCCACCCTCTTCAACTCACCCTTCACGCACGCGCAGCAGCCGCAACTGTCTGTTACTGAAGTCGCCCCCGGTCTCTTCGTCCACGTCGGAGCAATCGCGCTGATGACGCGCGAGAACGAGGGAGCCATCGCCAATATCGGGTTCGTCGTCGGCAGTGACGCAGTCGCCGTTATCGATACGGGCGGCAGCGTTCGTGAAGGACAGGAACTTCTCACCGCGATACGCGCCCGGACCGACAAGCCGATCCGGTATGTCATCAATACCCACGGCCATCCCGACCACGTGTTCGGCAATGCTGCCTTTCTTGGTAGCGGAACCACTATCGTCGGACACAGGAATTTGCCACAGGCGCTCGCCGCGCGCGGCCCTTTCTATCTCGATGCTTTCCGCAAGATCATGGGCGACGCCCTGATCGATGAGGTGCGCATCATACCTCCCACGCTGTTGGTCGATGGTTCGCTCAGGCTTGATCTCGGCGGTCGTACCCTCGTTCTGCTGGCTTGGCCGGCCGCACACAGCGACAGCGATCTCACGGTGTTCGACGAAATGACGAAAACCTTGTTTGCGAGCGATCTCGTCTTCCTTGGCCATATTCCAGTGATGGACGGCAGCATCCGCGGCTGGTTGCGGTTGATGGATGATCTGGCCAGGCAGCCGGCCGAGCGCGTGGTTCCCGGTCACGGCCCGGTGAGCCAATGGCCGACGGCGCTTGTGGACGAGCGCCGCTATCTCGAAACGCTCGCAGCCGATGTTCGAACATCGGTTAAA
>DATHPL010000258.1:0-3098 GCA_035483915.1 Bradyrhizobium sp. | reverse complement strand
GAGACGTGTGCGCGAGGGCGCGTGCTCCGATAAAATCCGTTCGGTGTCGTGCCAGGCGCGGGCGAACGGCGAATGCACCGCGACCTCGGAATCGAGGATGCGCCGCCAATAGGCTTCCAGCGGTTGCTCGCGCTCAGCCTGAGGCAGAAGACTGATAAAATCCTCGCTGAGCTGCGGGTAGAAACGCGGCAGCGTCTCGAGAAAGGCCGCGTCAAGTTCGCTGCGGGTGCCGAGGAACGTCGCGCGCAACACGAGGCCGGAGACGCGGTCGGGATGGGCTTGGGCATAGGCCAGCGCCAGTGTCGCACCCCAGGAGCCGCCGACCACCATCCATTTTTCAAAACCAAATTTCTCGCGGATCGTTTCCATGTCCGCGATCAGGTGCTGCAATGTATTGTGTTCGCGGCGGCCCTTCGGGCGACTGCGCCCCGAGCCGCGCTGATCGAACAGCACCGCGTGGAAACGCTCGGGATCGAACAGCCGTCGATGATCGGGCTGGCATCCGCTGCCGGGGCCGCCATGCAGATAGACGGCGGGAATGCCGCCTTCGCGGCCGATGCTCTCGACATGGATATCGTGGCCGTCGCCGACCGACAGCAGTTCAGACGTCAGCGGCGCGAAGGGATCGGCGCGCCCCATGCCGGCATCAGGAGGCATCTTGGTCTTCCGGCTCCGGCGTGCCGCCTGCAAAATTGCGATAGATGAAGCGGTTGTTGTTACCGGCCGCTTCCTCGGCCGCCACCTTGAAAATCCGGTCGTGGTGCGGCGACAGCGTGCAGGCCGGATCGGTATTGCCGGCATCACCGGTCAGCGCAAATGCCTGGCAGCGGCAGCCGCCGAAATCGACTTCCTTGAACTCGCAGCTCTTGCAGGGTTCGGGCATCCAGCCGGTGCCGCGATAGCGGTTGAAGGCTTCGGAGTTCTGCCAGATCCAGGCGATCGAATGATTGGAGCGCACGGATTCGAATTCGAGCCCGGTGATGCTCTCCGCAGCGTGGCATGGCAGGATCTTGCCGGCTGGCGAGATGTTGAAGAATTGCCGTCCCCAGCCGCCCATGCATTTCTTCGGCCGCAGCGCGTAATAGTCCGGCACGACATAGTCGATCGCGAGAACGCCCTTCAGCCGCGCTTGCGCGTCTTCGACGATGCGGCTCGTCTCCTCGATCTGCTCCAGCGTCGGCATCAGAGCGGCGCGGTTCTTCAGCGCCCAGCCGTAATATTGCACATTGGCGACTTCGAGCCGGTCGGCGTCGAGATCGACCGCCATCTGGATGATATCGGTCAATTGATGCAGGTTTTGCCGATGCATGACCGCGTTCACGGTCAGCGGCAGCTCAAGCTCGCGCGTCCACTTCGCGACTTCGAGCTTCTTGGCATGGCCGCCTTTGAAGCCGCCGACGCGGTCGGCCACTACCGGTTCGTTGCCCTGGAAGCTGATTTGCACATGCGAGAGGCCGGCATCGGCCAACGCGGCGAGTTTCTCGCGGGTGAGCAAGACAGCCGACGTGATCAGGTTGGAATAGAGGCCGACATCGCTGGCATGCTGGACCAGTTCGACCAGATCCTTGCGCGCGGTCGGCTCGCCGCCGGAAAAATGGATCTGCAACACGCCGATCTCGGCGAGCTCCGACAAGATATTCTTCCATTCGGCCGTCGTCAGCTCGCTGGCGCCGCGATCGAGCTCGACCGGGTTCGAGCAATACGGGCATTGCAGCGGACAGCGATGCGTCACCTCGGCGAGCACCGCGAGCGGGATGCCGTAGGTCTCTGCGGTCGAACGTGTCCCCTCCAGCGCCGTGAGACTGTCCTTGGGATCGGTCGCAATCGGGCTCGCATCTGTCAAGGTTGGACTCATGGCGTCTTCTCCCGTGCTTCGGTGAGAAAGCCCTTGTCCGCCAAGTCCTGCAGCATCGCGACCACGTCGGTCGCGATCGCCTCGCGGGGTGCAGCATATTTGGCGGTGAGTTGATCGATCATCTCGGCGACGCTGCGCACGCCATCGCAGAGGTGCAGAACTTCCACCGCGATCTCGTCCGGCGCGAGCACCCGTTCGGGCGCCAGGATCACCCAGACCCGTCGCGTCTCATCGAATTTCAGCTTGGCGTGCCGCGGCAGTTTCGGCCGGCTCGTTTCGCTGACACTGATGTTTCGGCCTGATGCCATGGTTACTCTGCTTCTTTGAATCTAACTCGCCTTCGGCACAAAGGCTCCCGGCGGAATATGGCCCTCGACATAGGCATGATACAGCGCGTCGAGCTGAACCCATAGTACGTTGGTCTTGAAGATCAGCGCGTTGCAGACGGCCTCGCGTTGTTCCGGCGTCGTGGCATGGGCCTTGACGTAATCGAGCGCAAAGCCGGCGTCGCGCGGCGCCTGGGTCAGGCGGCGGCTGAAATAGCTCATGATGTCAGGATTGACGAAATCATAGTGCGCCAGCATGCCGGAGATGCGCTCTTCATGCAGGTTCGGTGCGAACAGTTCCGTCAGCGAAGATGCGATGGCCTCGAGGGGGCTCTTGTCGCGCACGAAATGCACATAGGCTTCCACGGCAAAGCGCGTAGCCGGCAAAATGCCTTCGGTGGATTCGACGTAAGTCGTATCAAGGCCCAGGCCTTCGGTCAGCTTCAGCCAGCGCTCGATGCCGCCCTCGGCGCCAGGGTCGCCGTCATGGTCTTCGATCCGGTGCCGCCATTCCATGCGGATGTTGCGGTCTCGGAAGCGCGAGATCACCACCGCATCCTTGATCGGGATCGTGCTCTGGTAATAGTAACGGTTCAGCGCCCAGGCCTGCACCTGTCCCTTGTTGAGCTTGCCGCCGTGCAACAACCGGTGAAAGGGATGCAGGCTGTGATAACGCGTCTCTCCGATGGTGCGGAGTGCGGCTTCCAGCTCAGTAGCGCTATTCAGCACGGTTTTGCCGCCGAGCGAAAACGCGGTCATTCCTGTTAGCTTCATCGTCTCGGCGCTCAAAGCGTGATCTCCGTTCCATCCGCGGGAATATGCCATCCCGCCCGCATCACGGCTTTACGTTCCTCGGAATCGTGCAGCAAGGCCGGGTTCGAGTTGTTGATATGCAGGAATATCTTTCGTTCGATGTC
>DATHPL010000257.1:0-2663 GCA_035483915.1 Bradyrhizobium sp. | reverse complement strand
TCGGGCACGGGCTGGAACGGCAACACCGCAAAGCAGGTGTACTCGTTCACCCACTTCGATATCTGGGGCTACGGCACCAACTTCTTCACCATCTCGATGTACAAGTCGGACCACAACGATCCGGCATCACCGTGCACGGGTTCTCCGACTTCGACCGCTATTATCAACAGCCCCTTTACTACGGGTTGCGCAGGGGCCACCGAGTTCTACGGCCTGTTCCGCTCAACCTTCGGCTGGAACGAAATCTTCGGCACCAAGGCCTTCAGCATGGGCCCACTGCATAACATTTCGTTCGAAATCGGCGCTGACATCGAGGGTGAAAACACCTTCCTGGCTCCCGCGAAGCGCGACGGCGTTCTCGGTCTGCAGTTCGCCTTCGATCTTCCTTACAAGGGCTTCTTCAACGTCGCGCCCTTGGCCTACAAGGAAATCAATCATAACGCCTTCGACTCCTGCGGCGTGTTCTCCGCAGGTACTCCGGGCGTAACCTGTCTCGCGGACGGCAACACCGACTTCCACTGGACCTGGGCGGTTGAAATCAACTACTACATGGATCTCGGCTTCCTGCCCGAGAACATGCAGTACTTCTCGATCAGCGGTCGTGCCGGCTTCTACGGACCGAAGGGCGACTCGAACCAGCCGCTCGTTTTTAATGGTACCGGTGTCAGCAGCACGGCCAGCAAGACCGAAATCAACTCAGAACCGATCCGTCTGACCTTCGACGCCTCCAAGGCGGTCTGGGGTGCGAAGTACACCCACTTCGTGGACCTCTGGGTTGCCTATCGCTACTGGCAGAACAAGTTCGGCCTCGATCACAATGCCGAACTCGGTATCTGTAATGCGATGATCGGTGGTTCGATCCAGAGCACCCACAGCTGTACCGAACAGTCCCTCTATGCCGGTGTCACTGTGAAGTTCTAAACTTCCTGATCTATCCAAAAACGATGGCGCCGCGACTTGATCGCGGCGCCATTTTTATGTGATCAGGTTTTGTCGGCTTTCATATACGGCAAAGCCGCGGGAAATCTCCCGCGGCTTCGAGTTCAGGCCTTGTGCTTATTTCTTCCAGACGCCGGCGTGAAGGGCTGCGGCTTCATCCTCCAGGAGCGGGCCGACGACGTCGGTTGCGCGCTGGCCGCTCGCAAACACCGCGCGGCAGGGCAGGTCGAGGGTGGGATTTTCCGGATGGTTACCGGTGATGTCGCGCAGTCTTGCCTCGCTGAGGCCGTAGACCAGGCGGCCGATGCCAGCCCAATAGATGGCGCCCGCACACATCGCGCAGGGTTCGGCTGAAGAATAGATGGTCGCATCAGTGAGGACTTCGGCTTTCAGCGCGCGGCAGGCCTCTGTGGCCAGCAGACGCTCGGCATGCGCGGTGCCGTCATGGGCAGGCATGTAGCCGTTTTCGGTCTCGATTAGGATCTTGCGGTTTCGATCGACCAGTATAGCGCCGAAGGGATGATTGCCGTTCGTCATCGAGCGGCGGGCAACATCGAAGGAATGCCGCAGGAAATGTTCGTCCAGTTGGGCCTGCGTCAGTCCTTCGACGTTGGTCATCGGTATCCCGTCAGATTCTTGTTTTGACGCGTTTTCTTCACGCGAACCGGTGCCCACCCGTCTCCGCCAGGGCTTCGCCGGGCCACTCGCTCACCCGGCCGCCGAAGCTTTAGCGAAGGCGGCTTCGCTCGAAAACGCTTTTAGTGCCCCGCCATGTGGCGGCCAACATCCGTCAGGTTGGCTTCGCTCGCGCGCGCCTCATAGACGAACTGGCCGTGAAACATCACCACCAGACGATCGGACAATTCGAGCAGTTCGTCGAGGTCCTCGCTGACGAGAAGCACAGCCGCGCCGCGGTTGCGCGCCGCCATGATCTCGGCATGGATCTGGGCGACCGCCGCGAAATCGAGTCCGAAGCAGGGATTGGCGGCAATCAGCACCTCGACATCGCCGCCGAGTTCGCGCGCCAGTACCGCGCGCTGGACGTTGCCGCCCGACAGCGCCGAAATCGGCGTATCCGGGGTGCGGGTCTTGATCTTGTAGAGACCGATCTTCCGTTCGGCGTCGGCGCGGAAAGCGGCGCGGTTGAGCCACCAGCCGCCTTTGGCGAAGGGAGCGCGGTCGAATTCGCGGAATGCGACGTTGTCGGCGACGCTCATGCCGGCGACGCAGGCGTTTTTCAACGGCTCCTCCGGCAACAGCGACATCTTGTGCCGGCGCATTTCCTCGCGGCTGGCGTGATAGACGTCGCCGGCGACGCGGATTTCGCCGCTCTCGGCCTCGCGCTGACCGGCGAGAACTTCGACGAGCTGGCGTTGGCCGTTGCCGGAGACCCCGGCGATGCCGACGATCTCGCCGCTCCGCACCGAGAGCGAGGCGTCCTTCACCGCGATGGCGCCGGCGTCGTCGAGCGCGCAGATCTTGTTGAGCTCAAGCCGGACACTGCCGGCCTCGCCCGAGCGCGGCGGCTGGATGGTCAATTGCTCGGCGCCGATCATCGCGCGCGCCATCGCATCCGGCGTCAGCTCCTTGACGAGGCCTTTGCCCGCAAGCTTGCCCCGGCGCAGGATGGTCACCTCGTCGGCGAACGCCATCACCTCGCGAAACTTGTGCGTGATCATCAGGATGGTCAGCTCGCCGTTCTGAACCATGGCGCGCAGCATTCC
>DATHPL010000256.1:0-3302 GCA_035483915.1 Bradyrhizobium sp. | reverse complement strand
AGCTTGTCCAAGCTCTCCTGCATGTCCGTCATGGCCTGTCCCTCACCGGAAGGACAACGCCCCTCGGTTGCTATATGCGGCCGAAAAACCGGAAAAATAGTGTCGCAAAGCTGGAACCATTGCGACAAGCTTTGCCGCTTTGACGTGGTGCGAAACATGGAACCGGATGCAGCAAGCGGCTCCCTCGGAAAAAATCCAAAAATAAAATGCGAAATCCGAACAACGAAATCGCCAGAGCAAACGGCAGGCAAAGCGGGTCCCGAAAAACATGCGGCACGTGATCGTCGGGGGGATAAAAACTTCGGAACCATCGAGCCAATATGCGGCCCCGGCCGGGGTTAACGGGTCCGTTCTAGAAATCGGACGGGTTGACGCTGGCGAGCGCCCTCACGCCAGAAGTATCGATGCGGCCGACGACGCGGAGAACATCGCGCCGCGCTCGTTGACGACTGAGCTTCTGCCGTTCGGCCGCGATCCCGCGCTGCGCTCGTCGGGCCGCAGCGATATCCCGCGCAGCCGGTTGACCGCAGCAAGATTTACAGGCGCCTGACGGCGCAATCTCACCCTGATTGCACGAACAAACAGCTTTACGATCGCCGCCGCGGCGCGGAACCACCCGCGCCCTTTTCTCGCCGCCATTATCATTCAGGGAGCGGGCGGCTCTGACAGCGGGCAGTGTTCCCTAAGGTTCTATGTGATCGTCCGACGTTTGCTGCAGCATGAGGCTTTTGTGTCCCGCCGCGCGCTCCTGCGCGGGCTTGCGTCCGTAGGCAGCATGCTCGCGCTTGGCGGATGCGCCGGTTTAGGCGCAACGGCCACGCGCTTCGACGCTTCGTCGTTCTCAGGCGACCCCACATTACTCGTCGCAACCACGCGCAAACCGGTGAACGGCGGGCGCGCCAAGCCCTGGTTCGGGCCGGAGCGAGCTCCTACGATGACCGTCGCGCGAGCGAAGCTGGTGCCGCCGGACGACGGCCGTCTCTCTCTCGCCGCAGTCGGACTTGGCGATTGGCGCATTGATGAGGTCGAGCCGATGTCGGGAGAAGTCAGCGACCTTCTCGCGCAGGCCGGCGGCGGAGGAGACGTCCTGATCTACGTGCACGGCTTCAAACAGACGTTCGAGACGGCAGCGCTCGATGCCGCGCGCCTCTCCGATGGAATCAAGTTCCGCGGCCGGACGATGGTATTCTCTTGGCCCTCGAAGGCGGGACTGTTCGACTACGTCTATGACCGCGAAAGCGCGATGTGGTCCCGCGATGATTTCGAAAGCGTGCTCCATTCCGTCGTGGCGACTCCGGGCCTCGGCCGCATGCACATCGTCGCGCACAGCATGGGAACCATGCTGACACTCGAAAGCCTGCGTCAGCTCCATGTGCGATATGGTGACGGTGTTGCGAACAGCATCGGCTCCGTGGTGTTCGCCGCGCCGGACATCGACATGGACGTGTTCTCGTCGACGATCAACCGCATCGGTCCGCTCGCCGGCAAGATCACCGTCATCGCCGCGACGAACGATCGCGCGCTGGCGTTGTCGGGGCGAATCGCTGGCGGGATGACACGGGTCGGCGCAGCCGAGAAGGCCACCATCGAGCGGCTCGGGGTGCGGGTGATCGATGCTTCCGATGCGGGCTGGGGCATCATCAACCACGATTTGTTCCTATCGAATGCGGAAGTGCAGCGGGTGATACGCCGCTCGATTGATGCGACGGCCGCGTGAAGTCGGCTTCGAGGTAGCGCCGGGACTGATGGGTCTTTCAAATATTGGCATTGTTTTCGGACACGTTGGCGATTTACTGCTGCTCGCCCGTCTCGCGTTGGAAGCTGCGATCCCAAATGAGAACGTCTTGATCGAGCTGCTTTCGCCGGACTTAGCCGCGATGTCCGCTTTACCCCGACGAGCGGAAGTCGTCAGCGTGGCTCGTCATGTCTGAAAAGGGGGCCAACAGCAGACATCGCAGCGCGGCTGAGAGATGTCGGCTCTACCTCTGAAAGCGGACAGCCGTCTTTTGAATCGAGAACGGCAACCGACAGACTACGAAGCCGCTTCTGAAGATGCCGCCTGTGTCATTTGCCGGGTGAAATCGGAAATAATGGTCGACCGCATGATCGAAATCGTTTGGAGCGACGCAGCGAGCGGAAGATCGCCGAACGTGACCTGACACATCAAGTACGTAACGTCCGCGTCGCTGGGTGTGGACAACGCTCGCTTCGCCGTCGCGCGGGCTGTCCTGCCAGCGTCATCGCGCCGGCGGACATTCGACCGCTGCGAGTCGAAAGTTCACATCTTCCACACTTCGACCACCATCGAATGTTCCCGTTGAAACGAATGCTACATGACTCGTGTTGACCGCGATCGTAACGAGCCAATGGAGAACATCATGGAGCGTTCGACGGATGCGCGGCCGGTGCCGCGTCGTGCCGACATGTTCGATCGCCGGTCGGCGATCGGAATACTCGGTGCGGTCCTGGCGATCGGCAACTTCACGCCATGGACGATTTCACCATCTCGATCCAGGGAACAGGGAGCAAAGACCATGAATCAATATGCTGGGAATAACAAAACCGTTAGCGAAGCCGTCGGCGGTGGTGGCTTGCTGGTGGTGGCGCAATGGGAAGCCAAGGAGGGGCAGGCCGACAAGGTCGCGGCCATCCTCGACGACTTCCTGCCGGAAGCGCAAAAGGATCCCGGCGCGAAGCTGTTCCTGATTGGCCGCAACAAGGACAACCCGGCGCAGTTTCTGTTCTATGAGCTGTTCCGCGACGAAGCGGCCCTGAAAGCGCATCAGGAGAGCGGCTATTTCAAAACCTATATTGCCGGCCAGGCCTTGCCGCTGCTGGCCAAACGCGAACGCGCGCAATACGCGCTACTGTAAGCATACCCGAACGAACGGAACGCGCTGACTTGTTCAGCGCGTTTCGATCTTTTCGCCTGGAGAACCCGAAAGCCGTCACGAAAGATGATGGCGGTTTCGCGCGACGCCTAAGGCTGATGCCGGCGTGTGATCGCCACTTGCGCAGCCTGGGTATAAAGGCTCGATACCAGTTCGAGATGCGAGCCTGTGGCTTCGGACTTTTCCGCCCAGCCGTCCAACGCCTCCAGCATCGGCGGCAAGGTCGTGGCGCGCAACGCGGCATAGGCCTCGGTGACGGAGTGGCCGGTCGCGGTCGCGCGGTAGCGCGTTTCCTTGCGCGACGAGGAGCCTTCGGTCTCGATCAGGCCGGCCTTCACCAGCTTTCGCGTGGCGTATTGCAGGTTGGGGACGTCAACACGATTGAGTAATTGCCCGATCTCGGAAAGCCGC
>DATHPL010000255.1:0-6481 GCA_035483915.1 Bradyrhizobium sp. | reverse complement strand
TGCCAGAAGGTGACGATCTCAGGCCGCACGCATCACCCACATAGCGTTTTCAAGCAATACTGGTTCGCGTGATGAAAATGCGTCTCAAGCCACGTCTCAAGCCCAAGCGCGCTCTTTCAGCTTGGCCTCATAGGCATCGATCGACGACTTCTTCTCCAACGTCAGGCTGATATCGTCGAGCCCGTTCATCAGACAGCGCTTGCGGAACGCATCGATCTCGAATTTCACCGTGCCGCCGTCGGGGCCGCGGATTTCCTGATTGGCCAGATCAATGGTCAGGGTCGCGTTCGCGCCGCGCTCGGCATCGTCGAACAATTTGTCGAGGTCTTCCTGGGCAACGCGGATCGGCAGAATGCCGTTCTTGAAACAGTTGTTGTAGAAGATGTCACCGAACGAGGTCGAGATGACGCAGCGGATGCCGAAATCGAGCAGCGCCCATGGCGCATGCTCGCGGCTCGAACCGCAGCCGAAATTGTCGCCGGCAACCAGCACCTTGGAGTTGCGATAGGCGGGCTTGTTGAGGATGAAATCGGGGTTCTCGCTGCCGTCGTCGTTGTAACGCTGCTCCGAGAACAATCCCTTGCCAAGGCCGGTCCGCTTGATGGTCTTCAGATACTGCTTGGGAATGATCATGTCGGTATCGACATTGATGATCTTCAGCGGTGCCGCAACGCCTTGCAGCGTGGTGAACTTTTCCATCGGAGTACTTCCGGGTTGGAATGGACAAAAGCGATTTGGATGCGTGGTTTATCGCGAATGACGCGCTCATAAAAGGACAAAAACCGCTTCATGTCGCCGACATCTCGATGGCGGCCATGTCGTCGTCGGAGAGGCCGAAATGATGCCCGATCTCGTGGATCAGCACATGACGAACGATGCGTCCCAATGTTTCATCATGTTCGGCCCAGTAGTCCAGGATCGGCCGCCGGTAAAGCCAGATCAGATTGGGCAGCCGGGCGATGTCGCCCTGGCTTTGCTGCGGCAGGCCGATTCCCTGAAACAGGCCGAGCAGGTCGAACTCGCTTTCCGCGTCCATTTCGTCGAGAATTTCTTCGGTCGGGAAGTCTTCCACGCGAACAATGACGCCCTCGCACAAATCGCGGAAGGTTTTCGGCAGCCGCGCCAGGACCTCGTGCGCCAGGGTCTCCATTTCGGCAAGCGACGGCGCTTTGGCTGATGTCCACATGGCGCCGTTATAGAGCATCTTCGCGACGATAGGCGAACCGGTGTTTGGCCGAATAGCCACAGTGGGAACGGGGAATGCCGGGATCGGATTGTGAAGCGGTTGACGTTGCCGCCGCAATCGGAGACCGTAGGGTCGCTAACGGGTATGGGCGGGCGTGAAAATGCACAACGGGAAATGGGTTGTTTCGGTGGCGCTGTCAGTAAGCCTGATGGCGGCGTGTTCGTTGTTGGCATCCAGCGCCGAAGCGCAGACGGCGTCGCAGGGCACGCAAACCGCGCAGGCCACAACCGCAGAGCCGCTCGCTCGTCCGGCCCGTCCGCCGCGGCGGATTCGAGTCTATCCCCGCTATCAGGCCGAGCCGGACGATGGGGTTTATCCGCGCTACTATCCTGGCCTCAATGCGGTTCGGGTTTGCAACGCATCCTATGTGCAGGAATACCGGCCGAGCGGCACGGTGATCGTGCCGCACATGACCTGCGTGTGGCGCCGCGGCTGAGTGCTGTTTTAGAGCCTTCGCTTCAGCAGCCCGATGAGGCCTGCGGCCAAGAGCAAGGCCACGCCTCCATAGATGACAATCGCCATCACAAGCTGCGTTAAAGCGCTGGCGGTGCCCGGGCCTCCGCCGGGACCTTGAGAGGCCAACGCTATCGGTGCGGATATCAAGGTCAGCAACGGTCCTGCCGCAATCGAACGGCACGACCGCCATCGAAGATGGAAGGCCATCGCGATCTCCTCTTGCGCTTGCCAGAAGCTACGACGGCGCGGCCGGAGAGTTTTTATGACACGCAAATTAAATCTTGCGCGGACGATGGAACCTGTCCGTAAGCCATGCATTGATAACCCCGGCGCAGATACTCACCAGCAATTGACGTCGCTCCCTCCCAGCTTTCGGTCTGCGCTGCGGTGAGCGGCTGATTAGAATCGGCCGCTTGGCGCTGGCATGGCATCCGATCACCGAAGGGAGCTATCAATGAAGATGACGAGAGTTCTGGGCCTCGCTGCAATTGGTGCGGTATTGGTTCTCGCCGCTCCGGCTCAGCAAGCCCAGGCGCTGTCGTTGGCAAATCCCGCCACCGCCACTGCGATCCAGGAAGATTCGAAGGTCTCGACGACGGAAGTGCGGTGGCATCGGCACTGGCACCATCATTGGCATCACCGTCACTGGTAAATCCGAGCGACACGATTTTAACGGGCCCGCCACCGCGGGCTCGTTTTTTATTGGCAGCACCGTGATCCGTGCCTCGCTTATGATGACGATCATGTGTTTGACGCCGGCGATGCGCAGTCTTTTCGCTCGAATCTGTGGCTGCACATTCATGGCGCGTTCAGGTTGCGACCTCTAAATTTCAGATCAAGAACACCATCCAGCGAAAACATCGAGAGATTGAAGCCGACGCGTCGAAAGCGCCGATGCGGAGCATTGTTTGCGGCTTTTTGCGAATCCAAAAAGGACTACACCGATAATGAAGATTTCAGATCGCTCATCGCTGTCATTGGGCGCAGCCGCGGCGCTCATGATGGTGTCGATCTTCGCCAGCCAGCCTACCGAGGCGATGTCGCCAATCAATCCGGCAAGCGCAAGTACGAGCAAGACGGTTGCCAATGGCTTGATGGTCGAGGTCCGTGGCGGGCATGGCGGCGGTGGTGGTGGTGGACGAAGCGGTGGTTGGGGCGGCGGCCGCAGCGTTGGCGGCGTGAGTGGTGCTTTCGTTCGCGGCGGCGCGATCGGCGCGGCGCCCGCGGCCCTCGCAGGAGTGCCTCGGTTTGCCGGTCACGGCTTCGGTCACCGTCGTCACTTCGGATGGGCTTTTGTCGGCGGCGTCTATTACGACGATTATCCGTATGACTATCCCGACACCTACGATGATCCCACCGTCTATTCTGCTCCCGTCTTTGTCGCTGGAGGAGGTTGCCGCAGGGTGTTGACCGTACATGGCCCGCGCGTCGTCTGCCACCATCGGGCCGCGCGGCATTATCGTGGTCACCGGCGCCACCATCACCGCAGACATCACCGTGCCTAACGTTGAGGTTCGAGACACGTGAGGTGAGGTGAGTCAGGCGCCCTTAAGGGGCGCCTGATCCTTTAGCGACGGAGGAAGTCTGCCTGGTTGGACGCGCCACGGCTCACCACGAATTCGCGCGTGGCTTCAAATCCAGTCTTTGAGTTTCCAGGGTTTGATCTTCCAGGGCGTCAGATTTTCCATCCGCCATTGCTCGAGGCGATCGGGCGGCCAATGGCCCATCCGCGATGCTTCCTTGGCGACGGGCTCCTTGGTGCGCGCCACTACGCGCCGCCGGACCTGCCGCGTCGCCTCGCTGATCATATCGACGAATTCGGACTTGTCGGCCATGACGGGCTTTCCTCGCGATACGCGAATGCCTTCTTCAGGCCGGCAAGTCTGCGCCCAACTGCTTAACGACTTCCTTCGACGATGCCTCGATGTTGAGGGGACGGGCGATTTACCGCCAATCCCGGATATCGACGAAGTGGCCGGCAATCGCCGCGGCTGCCGCCATGGCCGGCGAGACCAGATGCGTGCGGCCCTTGAAACCCTGACGGCCCTCGAAATTGCGGTTCGAGGTCGAGGCGCAGCGCTCCTCGGGCTTGAGCTTGTCCGGGTTCATCGCCAGACACATCGAGCAACCGGGCTCGCGCCAGTCAAAGCCGGCCTTGACGAAGATCTTGTCGAGGCCTTCGGCTTCCGCCTGTTCCTTCACGATCCCCGAACCGGGAACGATCATCGCGTAGACATTGGCGTTCACCGTTTTGCCGGCGGCGATCTTGGCGGCTGCGCGCAAATCCTCGATCCGGCCGTTGGTGCAGGAGCCGATGAAAACGCGGTCGAGCTTGATGTCGGTGATCTTCGTTCCGGCCTTCAGCCCCATGTAGTTCAGCGCGCGATGCTTCGAAATCCGCTGGGCCTCGTCCGCGATCTTGTCGGGGTCGGGCACGACGCCGGTGATCGCGATCACGTCTTCCGGCGACGTGCCCCAGGTCACGATCGGCGGCAGCTTGCCGGCGTCGAGCCGGATCTCATGGTCGAAATGTGCGCCTTCGTCGCTGCGCAGGCTTTCCCAATAGCGGATCGCGGCATCCCAGGCTTCGCCCTTCGGAGATTTCGGGCGGCCTTTCAGAAATTCATACGATTTCTCGTCGGGTGCGATCATTCCGGCGCGCGCGCCGCCTTCGATCGACATGTTGCAGACGGTCATGCGGCCCTCCATCGAGAGCGAGCGGATGGCCTCGCCGGCGTATTCGATCACGTAGCCGGTGCCGCCGGCAGTGCCGATCTCGCCGATGATCGCCAGAATGATGTCCTTGCCGGTGACCCCGTCGGGCAATTTGCCGTCGACGACGGCGCGCATGTTCTTTGCCTTCTTCTGGATCAGGGTTTGCGTCGCCAGCACGTGCTCGACCTCGGAGGTGCCGATGCCATGCGCCAGCGCGCCGAACGCGCCGTGGGTCGAGGTGTGGCTGTCGCCGCAGACGATCGTGGTGCCCGGCAGCGTAAAACCCTGCTCGGGGCCGATCACGTGGACGATGCCCTGGCGGCGATCGAACTCGTTATAATATTCGACGCCGAAATGTTTGGCGTTCTCCGCCAGCACGGCGATCTGCTCGGCGCTTTCGGGATCGGGATTGGGTTTGGTGCGATCGGACGTCGGCACGTTGTGATCGACGACCGCGAGCGTCTTCTCCGGCGCATGGACCTTTCGTCCCGCGGCGCGCAAACCTTCGAAGGCCTGCGGTGAAGTCACTTCGTGGACCAGATGGCGATCGACATAGAGCAGGCAGGTGCCGTCATCGGCTTCGTGAACCAGATGGTCGTTCCAGATCTTGTCGTACAGGGTTGTCGGTTTGGACATGAGCTTCAGCTCCTAAAACAGAAATCGTGAGAGACGGAATCGCGCCGAAGACCGGCGGCTAGTAGAGCGGATTTGACATTCGCGACCCCTTAGCCGGGAATGTGCAAAGCGAATGTCAAATCCAAAGCTCCACTAGAAACCTATGTTTGCTAGTGGTCCTTTGATTCTAACATTTGCAGAAGAGCCAGCCGCGTCGGGATGCAAATGTTAGAATCGGACCACTAGCGCAGCATCAAAGGGCGCGCGTAAGTTCCGAGGTCGCCGAAGTCGCAAACCGCCCGAAGAAACGGCCGGGCAGGCGCGCATGATCGTCGATGACGATGCGTCGATGGGCCGTGCTGGTGCGATCTGGAACCATTTGAGACGATATATAGCACGCGCGCGCGTCAGCGCGAGCCATCTTCACGGTTGGCGGCCCTGCGAAAGACGATCGCTTGCCGGCAACAAAAAAGCGCAGGGCCGAACGCCCCGCGCTTTTCGTTCGATCCAAAGGACCTTTGTTACTCGTTGACGGCGGTCTGGCGCTCGGACTTCTCGACGATGCGGGCCGACTTGCCGCGCAGATTGCGCAGGTAATAAAGCTTGGCGCGGCGCACCTTGCCGCGGCGCACTACCTTGATCGAGTCGATCATCGGCGACATCACCGGGAACACGCGTTCGACGCCTTCGCCGTAGGAAATCTTGCGCACGGTGAAGCTCTCGTTGAGCCCGCCGCCGGAGCGGCCGATGCAGACGCCTTCATAGGCCTGCACGCGGGTGCGATCGCCTTCCACCACCTTGACGTTGACGATCAAGGTATCGCCGGGCCCGAAGTCGGGAATCGTCTTACTGGCGGACAACTTTTCGAATTGCTCTTTTTCGAGCTGTTGGATGAGGTTCATTGGTAATCTCCATCGGCGGCGCGCCCTGCCAACCCGGGGGGCTCGCGATCCATGCCGTCACTTCGCGGAATTGGCGCTCGTATAAGGCAAAGGGTGAGCTTTGTCACTCCTTTGTCGCGCTTTTTGCTGCGCTTTCGTGGACCCCCCATAAATCCGGCCGCCGCGCCTGAGTCAGCGCCTCCGCCTCGGCCCGCCGCCAAGCAGCGACCTTGGCATGGTCGCCCGAGGTCAGGATTTCGGGGATCTGGCGCCCTTCGAAGGTCTGAGGGCGCGTATATTGCGGGTATTCCAGTAAGGATTCGGAAAAACTCTCCTCCGAGGCCGATTCCGCCTTGCCCATCACCCCCGGCAGCAGCCGTACGCAGGCATCGATCAGGGCCATGGCGGCAATTTCCCCGCCCGACAGCACATAGTCGCCGACCGATATTTCCTCGAGCTGGCGCGCCTCGATCACCCGCTGGTCGACCCCCTCAAAGCGGCCGCAGGCGATCAGCGGGCCTGGCCCTTCGGCGAGCTGGCGCACCCGCGATTGGGTCAATGGCCGACC
>DATHPL010000254.1:0-2809 GCA_035483915.1 Bradyrhizobium sp. | reverse complement strand
CCGGCAGCACCATGCCCATCATCGGAACGAAGGCGAGACCCGTTTGAAGCGGCGACAGGCCGTTGACGCGCTGGAAATACAGACTGAATACGAAGATCAACCCGTAGAACGCGATGTTGACGAGCAGGCCTACCAGCGATGTCAACGCGAACAGCCGATGCGCAAACAGCGACAGCGGCAGCATCGGGTGCGATGAGCGCGCTTCCTGTGCGACAAACAGGAAGGCCAGCAGCGCCGAGCCCGCAAAGCCTGCGATCACGAAGGCGTTGCCAAAGCCGAGCGCCCCGCCCTCGATAATAGTCCCGGCGAGACAGCCAAGCGCTGCGATCGCCAAAATCTGGCCCGGCAAATCGACCTCGCGCTGCCTATTGCGCGTGGTCTCCGTGGCGTAGCGCCAGCTCAACCAAAGCCCGGCAATGCCGATCGGCAAATTGACCAGAAAGATCGATCGCCAGCCGATCAGCGCGATCAATGCGCCGCCGGCCAACGGTCCCGCCGTGAGCGCAAGGCTGGCGCCCGCCGCCCAGATTCCGACCGCGCGTCCGCGGCCGCGTTGATCGGGATAGGCGTGATTGAGCAATGCGAGCGAGTTGGGGACGAGAACGGCGGCGCCCAATCCCTGCACCGCTCGCGCCGCGATCAGCACGGCCGAGTTGGAAGCCAGCGCGCAAGCAAGCGACGCGGACGTGAAGATGGCAAAGCCCGCCATGAAGACTCGTTTGGCGCCGATGCGGTCGCCAAGCGCACCCGCGGTCAGAATGAAGGCAGCAAACGCGATGGTGTAGGCGTTGACGACCCACTGCAGTTCGGACACGCCACCGCCGAGCGAGGTGCCGATGCGATCGAGCGCCGTGTTGACGATGGTGACGTCGAGCTGGACCACGCCGTAACCGAGACTCATGGCGAACAGCGTCAGCGATGCCGACAGACCCGAGGGCTGTTGTTCCGAAACTCGTTCGGCCGAGGAGTTTTCGCGATCCCGCTCTCTCGTCGAACTCGTCTCGACTGTGGCCGGAACCGGCTGAAATTTGATCGCTGCGTTTGGCATAGGCTATCTCCGTCAGCGCCGCGGGCCCAACGTGAGAGATAGCTATTCGGTTCGGCTCAATACTTCGATCAACGACGAAGTATGGTTTCGCTGAGCGGAGGTTCCCGGCGGAACATCGCGAAGATGCGCTTCACGCGCCGGGGCGGCGCGTCGGCAGCTGGACGTCCCAGGCCAGTCCGACCAGCACGAACAGCCGCAGCAGCAGATAGGTCAGGTCGATCTCCCACCAGTGCCGCTGATTGCAGGCGCAGCTCGGCTCGGCGTGGTGATTGTTGTGCCAGCCTTCGCCACTTGCGAGGATCGCCACCAGCACGTTGTTGCGGCTGTGATCGCCCGTGTCATAGTTTTGGTAGCCGAACACATGGGACAATGAATTCACGCTCCAGGTGATGTGCCAGACTACGACCGTGCGCACGACGACGCCCCACAGCCAGACGCTTGCGCCGAACTGAACCGCCGCCATCAGGTCGCGGCCGATTGCCAGCGCGATCAGGAAGCCGACCGCATAATAGATCACCGATTGGGCGAGCGTGATCCACACGACATGGCGCTCGATAAAACGGTAGAAGCCATCGCGCAGAACGTCGCGCGCATAGCGGTCATAGGCGACCTGCCGGCCGAGGTCGGTGTTTTCCAGAAACAACCAGCCCATGTGCGACCAGAAGAAATTGACCAGCGGGCTGTGCGGGTCGGGGCGCTCGTCCGAGCGATGATGGTGCATGCGGTGCGTCGCCACCCAGCGCGCCGGCGTATCCTCGACGCACCAGACCGCGAGGATGGCAAAGGCGTGCTCCAGCCAGAGCGGACATTTGAAGCTGCGATGCGTGAGCAGGCGGTGATAGCAGAGGTTCATCCCGCAGGCGCCGTACACATAAATTCCGACGAAGGCGAGCACGGCGCCTGTGGTCGAGTAGAACCAGGGCACGAACGCCAAAAGCGCCAGCAGATGATAAGTGCCGACGGCACTCACATATCGCCAATTGATCTGCCGCTCGCTGGCGCCCAGCGGAAGCGGCAGCGCCACAGGTCTTTCGACCAGGTCGGTCAGGGTGGTTTGAAGTGGTTTTTCCAAAGTGCCTCGCGCCCCGTCAATCGGGGCATATTTTTTACACAATTGCCGGCCGTCCGCGAGACCAGACTGTGGAAATTTGCAGCAATAAACGGGCTTTAGGACGATCCTATCGCCCTTAGTCTACGGTTCCCGGGGAACCGTTCAAAGCCAACCCCAACGAACACACCGCGGGCGGAAAGACAATCCGCCCGCGGTGTTTCGTTTAACAGGTCAGCTGGCCGCGCGGAGATTAATCTTACCTTCGGCAAGCGAGGTCAGCTTCTTGTCGGTGATCCGCTCTTCATCGAGTGTCTTTTGCAGAATGCTCGCGCAGTCGTTGCGGCCGAGCAGCCGGGCCCAGGCGATCAGGCTGCCGTAGCGGGCGATTTCGTAGTGTTCGGCCGCCTGGCCTGCATTGATCAAGGCTGCGTCGAGGACCGCCTTGTCGGCGACTTCGCCGGCAACCTCGTCGGCTTCTTCGATGATGCCGTCGATCGCCGGACAATCGACCGCCTTCACCTCCGCGCCCCACATCCGGAAGACTTCCTCAAGGCGCTGCACGTGGGTTTTGGTTTCCTCGAGATGGGTCAAAAAGCCTTGCTTGAGCATCTTGTCCGTCGCCTTGTCGGCCATCTTCGGCAACGCCTTCACAAGTTGTTTCTCGGCGTAATAGATGTCCTGCAACTGATGGACGAACAGATCGTTCATGG
>DATHPL010000253.1:0-1513 GCA_035483915.1 Bradyrhizobium sp. | reverse complement strand
GAGCCTCGGCTTCACGATCGCGCTGCAACTGGCGAGGGTCGCCGACGGCCGGCCGATGAATGCGCTCATTCGCATGCCCGGCAAGATCGATCGATTCATTCGCTTGCCCAGCGGCAAGGATAGCGCGGTGCGGCTGATCACGCTCGAGCAGGCCACGGGCCTGTTCATCGGCCGGCTGTTCCCCGGTTACACCGTCAAAGGCCAGGGCGCGTTCCGCATCATTCGCGACTCCGAACTCGAAATCGAGGAAGAAGCCGAAGATCTCGTTCGCCTGTTCGAGACGGCGTTGAAACGGCGACGCCGCGGATCGGTGATCCGCCTCGAAATGGAAGCCAAGATGCCCGAAGAGCTGCGCGCCTTCGTACAGCGCGCGCTTTCCACGGCCGACGATGAAGTGCTTCTGGTCGATGGCGTCCTCGCCATGAACGAGCTGTCGCAACTGACAAGGCTCGATCGGCCTGATCTTGAATTCACGCCGTATGTGCCGCGCCACCCCGAGCGGGTCCGCGATCACGGTGGCGATATCTTCGCCGCCATCCGGCAGAAAGACCTCATCGTCCACCACCCTTACGAATCCTTCGACGTGGTTGTCCAGTTCCTGCAACAGGCCGCGCGAGATCCCGACGTCGTCGCCATCAAGCAAACCCTCTACCGCACATCGAACAATTCGCCGATCGTGCGGGCGCTTGCGGAGGCCGCCGAAGCCGGCAAGTCGGTCACCGCGTTGATCGAGCTGAAAGCGCGCTTCGACGAAGAGGCCAATATCCGCTGGGCCCGCGACCTCGAACGAGCCGGCGTGCAGGTCGTGTACGGATTTATCGAATTGAAGACCCACGCCAAGCTCTCGATGGTCGTCCGGCGCGAAGGCGGCAACCTCGCCACCTATGTCCACACCGGCACCGGGAACTATCATCCGGTCACCGCGCGCATCTACACTGACCTTTCCTACTTCACGTCCGATCCGATCATCGGACGCGACGCGGCGCGGGTGTTCAATTACATCACCGGCTATGCCGAGCCGAGCGACATCGAGAAGATGGCGGTGTCGCCTCTCACCTTACGCAAGCGGATGATCGAGCACATTCAGGGCGAGACCAACTATGCCCGGCACGGCAAGCCTGCCGCGATCTGGCTGAAAATGAATTCACTGGTCGATCCCGACATCATCGATGCGCTCTACGAAGCCTCGCAGGCCGGCGTTTCGATCGAACTCGTGGTGCGCGGCATCTGCTGCCTGCGGCCGGGTATCCCGGGACTTTCCGAAAACATTCGGGTCAAATCCATCATCGGCCGCTTTCTCGAACACGGCCGAATCTATTGTTTCGGCATGGGACAAGGCCTGCCGAGCACGAAAGCGGCTGTGTATATCTCTTCGGCCGACATGATGCCGCGCAACCTCGATCGCCGCGTCGAGGTGCTCTGTCCGTTGCAGAATCCGACGGTGCATCAGCAGGTTCTCGAGCAAATCATGCTCGCCAATCTCAAGGATACCGAGCAAAGCTGGCAATTGTTG
>DATHPL010000252.1:0-7988 GCA_035483915.1 Bradyrhizobium sp. | reverse complement strand
GGACGTTCAGTACTATTTCGGCAACAGCGATGAATGCCACATGGCTTATCATTTCCCGCTGATGCCGCGCATCTACATGGCGATCGCCCAGGAAGACCGTTTTCCCATCACCGACATCCTGCGCCAGACGCCGGACATTCCAGCCGACTGCCAGTGGGCGCTATTCCTACGTAACCACGACGAACTAACGCTGGAAATGGTCACCGACGTCGAGCGCGACTATCTGTGGTCGACTTATGCCAACGATCCGCGCGCGCGGATCAATGTCGGTATTCGCCGGCGCCTGGCGCCGCTGATGGATAACGACCGGCGCAAGATCGAATTGATGAATTCGCTGCTGCTGTCTTTTCCGGGCACGCCGATCATCTATTACGGCGACGAAATCGGCATGGGCGATAACATCTATCTCGGCGACCGCAACGGCGTGCGCACGCCGATGCAGTGGACGCCGGACCGCAACGGCGGCTTTTCCCGCGCCGATCCCGCGCGGCTTTACGCGCCCATCATCATGGACTCCGTCTATGGCTATGAGGCAGTCAATGTCGAGGCGCAGTCGCGCAGCCTGTCGTCGCTGCTCAGCGCCACCAAGAAACTGATCGCAGTTCGCAAATCGACGCTCGCATTCGGCCGCGGCAGCCTAACCTTCATCCGCCCGGCCAATCGCGCGGTATTGTCCTATGTCCGCCAGCTCGGCGATGAGGTCATTCTTTGCGTGGCGAACCTTTCCCGCTCGGCGCAGGCGACCGAACTGGATCTCTCCGCCTTCAAGGATCGCGTGCCGCTGGAAATGCTTGGGCGCACGCATTTCCCGGCGATCGGTGAACTGCCCTACATGATCACGCTGGCGCCTTACGGTTTCTACTGGTTCCAGCTTCAGCACCGCGACAAGTCGGAGCCCGCCACACCTTCGATCGTCCCCGAATTCGAAACGCTGGTGGTCCCGGTCGGAGCGACATGGGTGTCGCTCGCTCGCACCCGCAGCCTGTTCGAATGCGACGTGCTGCCCGGGCATCTCGCCCGCTCCCGCTGGTATCCGATCCACGACGCATCCGCGATCCACCCTATCCTGACATCGGCGATCCCATTTTGCGATATCGGCGACAACCGGCCGTGGCTTGCGTTCTTCCAGCCTGCCGAAGACGAAGCCAAGACCCGCTACGTGTTGCCGATGCAAATCGAGTGGGTGCGCTTCGACCGCGAACACTATAATCCGAACGCACTGGCGGCGGTGCGTCAGGGCGCCCGCGAAGGCACGCTGCTGGACGTGGCCGCCGACACCATCTTCATCGGACTATTGCTGCGTAATCTCGCGCAAAAACTTACGATCGAGGAAAACGGCCTGAAACTCGAATTCAGGCCGACGGGAAAATTCGCGGGCAAGGCCGTCAGGCAGCCCGAACGCATCGGCTTGCTCGAAAGCGCGCCTCTCTCCAGCTCCGTGCTGGTCGATTCCGATTACGTGGTGAAGCTGTTCCGCAAGCTCGAAAATGGCGTCAATCCTGCCATCGAGATCGGCCGGTTCCTGACCGATGTTGCCGGCTTTGCCAATACGCCAGCGATGCTTGGCAGCGCCGAATTGATCGAAGGTGATACGCGAAGCGCGATTGCGATCGTTCACACCCAGGTCGGCAATCAGGGCGACGCCTGGGCGATGACAGCGTCTTATCTTGATCGCCTGATAGAGGAGCAGCACCTGCTTGCAGCCGATAGCGAAAATCGGGAAGGCGAAGAACAGATTGCTTATATGCGCCACCTGTCGCAGATCGGCCGGCGTGCGGCCGAACTGCACCTGGCGCTCGCGTCCGCCAGCGGTTCGTCCGAGTTGGCGGCTGAACCGATGCAGCCGCAGGATGTCGCGCGATGGACCACTGCGATCGTTCAAAACGCCGAACGGGTATTTCAGGCCGTGAGGCAGCGCCGCAATTCGTTCGGCGAAGCCGAGCGGGCCATGATCGACGAGTTGCTGACGCAGCAGGACAAATTGCATGACCGCCTGAACGAGTTGATTGCACCGGGAATACGGAGCCTCAACTTGCGTCTGCACGGCGATTTCCATCTCGGACGGGTGCTGATCGTCAAGGACGATGTGTTCTTCACCGGCTTCGAAGGCGACATCCGCCGGCCGATCGAGGAACGACGGCGCAAGGCCCCGGCGGCCCGCGACGTCGCCAGCATGATCTGGTCAATCGAAGCCTCAAGCCATGCCGCGCGCGGGCGCGCCCCTCACCTCGCCCCCGATGAGAATGGCCGGCTGGGCAGGGCGCTGGCGGAATGGGTGGAGCGCGCCACCGCAGCCTTTGTGGGCCCCTATCGCGAACTCATGACCGATTCATCCATCTGGCCCGCCGATTCCCGCTCCATGCAGCGGATGGTGGACTTTTTCCTGCTCGAAAAGGCTTTTGACGTGCTTGAAACCGAACTAGTACAACGGGTGGAAGCCGCGCCGGCGGCGATCGCCCGCATCCTGCGGATTTTGTCCCAGCCTGCCCGCGAGGCCGCATGACCGATCTGACCGCCGAAGCCTACGCGATCCTGGAAGGCCGTCACTCCGATCCCTTTCAGTATCTCGGCCCCCACAGCGAAAACGGCAGAACGGTCGTCCGTGCTTTCCTGCCTGACGCACAGAAGGTGGACGCGATCGCTCCGCATGGCGAAGCCGCGGCGCTGACGCGCATTCACGATGCCGGCCTGTTTGCCGGCTTTCTTCCCAACGGTTCGAACGCGTATCAGTTACGCGCCCGCTTCGGCGAGACGGTGGTCGATCTCGACGACCCCTATCGTTTTCCGCCCGTTCTGACCGACTACGACCTTTATCTGCTCGGCGAAGGCACCCATCAGCGGCTTTATGAAAAGCTCGGCGCCCACCCGATGGAGCTGGAGGGTGTGCCGGGCGTGGCGTTCGTCGTGCTCGCACCCAACGCGCAGCGCGTCAGCCTGGTCGGCGATTTCAACTTCTGGAATCCGCTACGCCATCCGATGCGCGTGCGCGGCCTCGGCTATTGGGAGCTGTTCATCCCGCATGCCACGGTCGGCGATCGTTACAAATTCAACATCTTCAGCCGGCAAGGCGAGCATTTGCCGTTGAAGTCTGATCCGCTCGCCTTTGCCGCCGAAATCCGTCCGAGCACGGCCTCTGTCGTGTTCGACGAGGAAAGGTTGCCCCGTCCGCGACCCGCGCCCGCCGACATCAACTCGTTGAACGGGCCGGTATCGATCTACGAAGTGCACCTCGGATCATGGCGACGCAAAGGCCATAACGAATGGCTGACCTACCGTGAACTCGCCGAGCAGTTGCCGGCTTATGTTCATGACATGGGCTTTACCCATGTCGAGTTTCTTCCCGTCAGCGAACATCCGTTCGACGGCTCGTGGGGTTATCAGCCGACCGGGCTTTTTGCGCCTACAAGCCGCTTTGGCAGCCCTGAGGACTTCGCGGCTCTGGTCGAAGCCTGCCACCACGAAGGAATTGGCGTCTGGCTCGACTGGGTGCCGGGGCATTTTCCCGACGATCCGCACGGGCTCGGCCGTTTCGACGGCACCGCGCTCTACGAGCACGCCAACCCGCTGCAGGGCCGGCACCTCGATTGGGGAACGCTGATCTACAATTACGGGCGCACCGAGACCGTCAACTTCCTGGTCTCCAACGCGCTGTTCTGGCTCGATCGTTACGGCATCGACGGTCTGCGCGTCGATGCGGTCGCCTCGATGCTCTATCTCGATTACAGCCGGCCTGCTGGCGAATGGGTGCCCAATCGATTTGGAGGGCGGGAAAACCTCGACGCCATCGCCTTCCTGCGCCGCTTCAACACGGAAGTGTTTGGCCAATTCCCGCACGCGACCACCGCGGCCGAAGAATCAACCGCATGGCCGCAGGTGTCGCGGCCGGTGGAATTTGGCGGGCTCGGTTTCGGCTACAAGTGGAACATGGGCTGGATGCACGACACGCTGCAATATATTGGCAAGGAGCCGATCCACCGCCAATACCATCACGGCGATATCCTGTTCGGCCTGCATTATGCGTTTTCGGAAAACTTCATCCTGCCGCTGTCGCACGACGAAGTGGTTCACGGCAAACGTTCGATCCTCGGACGGATGCCCGGCGACGACTGGCAACGTTTCGCAAATCTGCGCGCCTATTACGGCTTTATGTTCGGCCATCCCGGCAAGAAGCTTTTGTTCATGGGCTGCGAATTCGCGCAAGCGCGGGAATGGGATCACGACCATTCGCTCGATTGGCATCTGCTTCAGGAGAGCCATCACGCCGGCGTCCAATCGCTGGTCCGCGATCTGAACTGGCTCTACCGCGAGACGCCCGCGCTCCATGAGCTCGACTGCGATCCGTCCGGCTTCGAGTGGCTGGTGGCCGATGACGCCAGCGGCAACGTCTTTGCCTGGATGCGCAAAGGCCGGGACGAGCGCGCGCGCTGCCTCGTCGTCACGAATTTTTCTCCGAACGTCTATCATAATTATCTCATTGATGTGCCGATCGCCGGCACGTGGCGCGAGGTTCTCAATACGGATTCATCGCATTACGGCGGCAGCAACGTCGGAAATGTCGGCGAAGTCCGCACGCTCGAAGGTGCCGGGCCGGAACTGAGACTGACCATTCCGCCATTGGCGACCATTTTTCTCGTACCGGAAAGCTAATACTTCATGCGACTATCGGCCGGATCGCCCTCGCGCCTCGGTGCAAGCTGGGACGGACGCGGCACCAATTTTGCGCTGTTCTCCGCCAATGCGCAAAAGGTCGAGCTCTGTCTTTTCGACAGCCAGGGCCGGCGCGAGATCGAGCGCATCGAATTGCCCGAGCGCACCGAAGACGTCTGGCATGGCTATCTGAATGACGTCTCGCCCGGCCAGCTTTACGGCTATCGCGTTCACGGTCCCTATGCGCCCGAACAGGGCCACCGTTTCAACCCGAACAAGCTTGTGCTCGACCCCTATGCGAGGCGGCTGGCCGGCAGGCTGGTGTGGAGCGATGCGCATTTCGGCTATCGCACCGGCAGCGCGCGCGAGGATCTTTCGTTTGACCGGCGCGACAATGCGCGCGGCATGCCAAAAGCCGTCGTGGTCGATGAAGCCTTCAACTGGGGCCGGCGCGAATTAAGGCCCAGCATTCCCTGGGAAGACACTGTCATCTATGAGGCCCATGTCAGGGGCTTGACGCAAAAGCGTGACGACGTGCCGCCCAATCTGCGCGGCACCTATGGCGGCCTCGCCTCGCCCGCGATGATCGCGCATCTCAAGCGACTCGGCGTCACGGCCATCGAATTGCTGCCGATCCATGGCCTGGTGGACGACCGCTTGCTGGTCGAAAAGAAGCTCTCGAACTACTGGGGCTACAACACGCTGGCGTTCTTTGCGCCGGAAGCGCGCTACGCACAGGACAATTCGCTCGACTCGTTTCGCACGGCCGTGGCGCGATTGCACGATGCCGGGATCGAGGTGATGCTCGACGTGGTCTATAACCACACGGCTGAAGGCAACCACATGGGCCCGACGCTGTCGTTCCGCGGCATCGACAACGCCTCCTATTACTGGCTCAAGCCCGACAATCCGCGCTACTACGACGACTTCACCGGCTGCGGCAATTCGGTCAACCTCACCCATCCGCGCGTGCTGCAGATGGTGATGGATTCGCTGCGTTACTGGGTCGAGGTCTGCCATGTCGATGGCTTCCGGTTCGACCTTGCCACGACGCTCGGCCGTGGCCCGAACGGGTTCGAGCGCAATGCCGCCTTCCTCACCGCCGTCCGTCAGGACCCGGTGCTTGCCTCCGTCAAGCTGGTCGCCGAACCCTGGGATCTCGGCATGGGCGGCTATCAGGTCGGCGGCTTTCCCTCGCAATGGTCGGAATGGAACGACCGCTATCGCAGCGCGATGCGCCGTTACTGGAGTGGCGAAGGCAGCCTGATCGGCGAAATCTCCAGCCGCATGACCGGCTCTTCCGATCTTTTCAACCACGATGGCCGCGTCCAGCGCGCCGGCATCAACCACATCACCGTGCATGACGGTTTCACGCTCAACGATCTCTTCAGCTACAATACCAAGCACAACGAGGCCAACGGCGAAGACAACCGTGACGGCGCCAACGACAACCACAGCAATAATTGCGGCCACGAAGGCCCGACCGACGATGCCGCCATCAACGCGCTACGCTACCAGTTGCGGAAAAACCAGCTCGCCTGCCTTCTGCTCGCGCAAGGCGTGCCCCTGATCCTGGCGGGCGACGAGGTCAGCAATACCCAGAACGGCAATAACAACGCCTATTGCCAGGACAACGAGACCGGCTGGATCGGCTGGGAAGGCTTGGGCCGCGAGGGCAGCGACCTCATCGATTTCGTCAGCCACGTGAGTGAAATCCGCCGCCGCTTTCCGCAAATCCGCGCCCGCCGATGGCTCGACGGACGGCGGGCCGACGGCTCGTATGGCGTGCTGTGGCTGACACCGGCCGCAGACGACATGAAAGAGCAGGACTGGAATTTTCCGGAAGGCCGCTTTCTTGCTTATGTGCTCGGGCCAACCGAACACGGCCAGCCTCCGGTCTTCATCGTGCTCAATGCCGCGCCCGAAGAGATCAAGTTCACGCTGCCGAAAATGCCCGAATACAGGAGCTGGCGGCAACTATTGAACACGACCGACGTTAAGCAGACGGCTGCGGACTTCCCATCGGGAAGCGAGACCACCGCGCCGCCTCGCTCGGTACTGGTCTTTTCAGGTTCGGCATGAATGAACGGCATTTCGGCGCAAGGCTGACCTCTGAGGGCACCACATTCCGCTTGTGGGCGCCGGCGGCCCGACGCGTCGATCTGTTGCTGGAACAGCAACGTCACCCGCTCACGTCCTGCAAGCATGGCTGGTTCGAAACCGATGTGCCGGACGCCAAGGCCGGTACGCGATACAAATTTCGGATCGACGACGAGATCGACGTGCCGGATCCGGCTTCCGCGTTTCAGCCCGACGACGTGTTCGGGCCGAGCGAGGTGATCGACCCCGCAAACTACGCCTGGCGTGCCAGGGACTGGCGCGGACGGCCGTGGCACGAGACCGTGCTGTTAGAGGCCCATGTCGGCACCTTCACACAGGACGGCACTTATCGCGCCATGATCGACAAGCTCGATCATCTCGTCGAGACCGGCATCACCGCGCTGGAGTTGCTGCCACTGGCGGACTTCGCCGGCAGCCGAAACTGGGGCTATGACGGCGTGCTGTGGTACGCGCCCGACAGCGCCTACGGCCGGCCCGAGGACTTGAAGCTGCTCGTCGACGAAGCTCACCTGCGCGGACTGATGGTGTTTCTCGACGTTGTCTATAACCACTTCGGCCCCGAGGGGAATTATCTCGGCCGCTACGCGCCTTCCTTCTTCACCGACGCGCAGACGCCATGGGGCAGCGCGATCGACTACCGCGTGCCGCAGGTCCGCGCCTTTGCGATCGAGAACGCGCTTTACTGGCTGGACGAATACCGCTTCGACGGGCTGCGACTAGATGCCATCCACGCCATCGCCGAACTCGGTGAAATCCCGATGCTCAACGATCTCAGCCTCGCGGCCGGTCAACTTGCCGCCGAGACCGGCCGGCACATTCACCTCGTGCTTGAAAATGACGACAACCGCGTCAGCCTGCTCGATCCTACCCAGGACCCGCCGCGCGGGAAATATCACGCGCAATGGAACGACGATTATCATCACGCCTGGCATGTGAAATTGACGGCTGAGAAACAAGGCTATTACCGCGACTATCAGCGCGCCCCGCTTTCCGATATCGCCCGCGCGCTCTGCTCAGGCTTCGTCTATCAGGGCGAGGCTTCCGAGCATCGCGGCGGCCAGCTGCGTGGCGAAGCGAGTGGCTCTCTTCCGCCCACGGCGTTCGTCAATTTCCTGCAAAACCACGACCAGATCGGCAACCGCGCCTTCGGCGACCGGCTCGAGAGCCACGCAAAACCGGCCGCGATCGAGGCTGGTCTCGCGATCACCCTGCTGGCACCC
>DATHPL010000251.1:0-1544 GCA_035483915.1 Bradyrhizobium sp. | reverse complement strand
GATTTGTCGGTCCCTGCTTTCTTCAAGTGACCGTCGATGATCGAGAGGATTTCCTGCGTCTGCTTGGTCACGCTTTCGCCGGCGGTGGTGTTGGCGACGATGCCCGCGAGATAGACGGTGTCGCCGTGAACGACGACCTGGCTCATGCGCGGTCCGGCTTCGATACGTTGAATGGTCATTTTTTCTCTCCCGTGAATGACGCTGCCACTTAGCCTGCTCAAGGGATAATCGCTACTGCCTGCTGCGCATGGCTCCGGTTTTCACAAGGCAGCCCTTATGGGACAGCTACTTACAAGACGGCCTTGGCCGCCGCGCGGCCCGCATTGCGGCCCGAGAACAGGCAGCCGCCAAGAAATGTTCCTTCCAGCGCGCGATAGCCGTGCATGCCGCCGCCACCGAAACCGGCGGCTTCGCCGGCCGCGTAGAGCCCGCCCATGATCTTGCCGTCCTGACCGAACACGCGGGAATCGAGATCGGTCTCGAAGCCGCCCAGCGTCTTGCGCGTCAGAATGTTGAGCTTCACCGCAATCAACGGGCCGTGCGCGGGATCGAGAATCCGGTGCGGCTTCGCGGTGCGGATCAACCGATCGCCGATATAACGCCGCGCATTGTGGATGTTGATGATCTGGGTGTCCTTGGCATAGGCGTTGCCGATCTCGCGGTCGCGCGCCTCGATCTGGGCCTTGATCGCGTCCAGCTTCAGAAGATCGTTGCCGGCGAGCGCGTTCATGGCCGTGACGAGACCGGCGAGGTTATTGCGCACGATGAAGTCGGCGCCGTGGGTCTTGAAGGCTTCAACGGGTGCGGGCGCGCCCTTGTTGGTGGCGCGGCGTGCGGTCATCAGCCAGCTCTTGCCGGTGAGATCGGGGTTTTGCTCCGAGCCCGATAGCGCGAATTCCTTCTTGATGATGCTCTGGGTCAGCACGAACCACGAGTAATCGTGGCCCGTCGACATGATGTATTCCAACTGGCCGAGCGTGTCGGAGCCCGGAAACAGCGGCGAGGGCAGCCGCTTGCCTGATGCGTCGAACCACATCGACGACGGTCCCGGCAGGATGCGAATGCCGTGGCGCGGCCAGATCGGCGACCAGTTACGGATGCCCTCGACGTAATGCCACATGCGGTCGCGGTTGATCAGCCGCGCGCCGGCGGCCTCGGTGATGCCGATCATGCGGCCGTCGACATGTTCAGGCACGCCGGAGATCATGTTGACGGGCGGCTTGCCGAGGCGCGTGGGCCAGTTCTGCCGCACCAGATCGTGGTTGCCGCCAATGCCGCCGGAGGCGACGATGACGGCCTGCGCACGCAGCGTGAACTCGCCGATCACCTTGCGGGAACTGCTTTGACCCCGTTCGACCGGATCGGGCTCCAGGATCGCGCCGGAAATTCCATCGACGCTGCCGTTGTGCGTGGTGAACGCATCGACGCGGTGGCGGAATTTGAACGTCAGCAATCCCGATTTTTCCGCCTCGCGGGCAAGCCGTTCGAACGGCTCGACGATGCCGGGGCCGGTGCCCCAGGTCACATGGAACCTGGGCACCGAA
>DATHPL010000250.1:0-4850 GCA_035483915.1 Bradyrhizobium sp. | reverse complement strand
GCGCGCCGGTTTTATCCTGATCGGCCGCACCAACATGACCGAATTCGCCTATTCGGGCATCGGCATCAATCCGCATTACGGCACGCCCAAGAGCGTCTGGCAGCGCGGGGTCGGGCACGTGCCGGGCGGGTCGTCGTCGGGTGCGGCGGTGTCGGTCGCCGACGGCATGGCGCACGGTGCGCTTGGTTCGGACACCGGCGGATCGTGCCGGATTCCGGCCGCCTATAACGGCATCGTCGGTTTCAAACCGACCCAGCAGCGTATTCCGCGCGATGGCGGTGTACCTCTATCGTTCACGCTCGACAGTTTTGGGCCGTTGGCGCGCACCGTCGAGTGCTGCGCGGTGCTCGATGCGGTGCTTGCCGACGAGCCGGTTCGACCCATACAACCGCGCTCCGTCAAGGGAATGCGGTTGGCGGTAGCCACGACGGTGGCGCTCGACGACCTCGACGATCGCGTGGCGGGCAGTTTCGAACGCACGCTCGAAAAATTGTCGCGCCAGGGTGCATTGATCGAGCGGATCGAAGTGCCGGAATTTCTCGACGTCGCCGTCATGAACAGCAAGGGCGGATTTGCAGCCGCGGAAAGCTATGCCTGGCACCGCTATCTGATCGAGAACCACGGCGATATCTACGATCCCCGCGTTTCCTTGCGCATCTCGCGCGGCGAAGCCATCACGGCCGCCGACTACATCGACATTCTCCAAGCGCGAAAATCTATGATCGCGCGCGCGACGGCGCGGCTGGCTCCCTATGATGCTGTCGTCATGCCGACCAGTGCGATCACGCCGCCGAAGATCTCGGACCTTGCCGATGACCACGCGTTCACGAAAGCCAACCTGCTGTCATTGCGCAACTGCACGCTGATCAACATGATGGATGGCTGTTCCATTTCGCTGCCGTGTCACCGTGACGGCGAAGCGCCGGTCGGCTTCATGCTCAGCGCAGCGGGCGGTCACGATCGCCGTATCTTCGATCTGGCGGCTGGCGTGGAGGCTGCAATCCATGTTTGACCTGACCTTCACGATCGAAAGCAAAGACGGCACAACGCCGCTGACCTTGGCGATCGACCGGGCTGTGATCGCCGGCTGGACCGGACGCGATCCGGTGGCGCGCGACAAGCACATCGCGGAACTCGAGGCGATCGGCATTGCGCGGCCGGCTTCGACGCCGATCTATTACCGTTGCTCGGCGCGGCGGCTGACCACGGAAGACGAGATCGAGGTTTGCGGCGAAAATTCCAGCGGCGAGGTCGAGTTTGTGCTGATCGGCTGGCAAGGACGCACTTTCGTCGGTCTCGGCTCGGACCATACCGACCGCAAGGTCGAGAGCTATAGCGTCACTGTCTCCAAGCAGATGTGCGACAAGCCGATGGCATCCACGCTGTGGGAGCTCGAGGAGGTCATTGGTCACTGGGACCAGCTGATTCTGCGTTCCCATGCCTGGATCGGCGGCAAGCGGGAACTCTATCAAGAGGGAACGCTGGACGCGATGCTGTCGGTCTCGGAATTGCTTACGCGCGGCTTTACCGATGGGAAACTGCCGGATGGCTGCGCCATGTTTGGCGGGACGTTCGCGGCCAAGGGCGGTATTCGACCGGCGAGCCGGTTTGAGATCGAGCTTGAGGATCCCGTGCGCAAGCGCACGATCCGCCATGCATATGATGTGATCGAGTTGCCGGTGCGGGGATAGTCGGAAATCGGGTGGCAGCGAGGGGCCCGATTTGCGACGTTGCCCGCATGAATATATCCGCTCAAACAACGATCACCCGATCTCGCTCCGATGCCGCCGCCCGCGTGACAGCGATCGACTGGACGAAAGCCACTGGCGATCTCGATACGCAGGGCTGCGCGGTGCTGAAGGGATTGCTCACGCCGGAAGAATGCCGCGCATTGGCGGCGCTCTATCCCGAAGACAAGATATTTCGTAGCCGGGTTGTGATGGGCCGCCACGGCTTCGGCCGCGGGGAATACAAATATTTCGCCTATCCGCTGCCGCAGCCGATCGCTGAGTTGCGCCCGCTGCTCTACGCGCGCCTACAACCCACTGCCAACCGTTGGAACGAGGCGATGGGTATCGACATCCGGTATCCGGAAAGCCACGAGGCGTTTTTGGCCCGATGCCATAAAGCGGGGCAGCTTCGGCCGACGCCGCTGCTGCTGCAATACGGGGAAGGTGACTACAACTGCCTGCACCAGGACCTCTATGGGGAGCATGTCTTTCCGTTGCAGGTGGCGATCCTGCTGTCGGAACCCCGCCGCGATTTCGAGGGCGGCGAGTTTGTGCTGACCGAGCAGCGCCCGCGGATGCAGTCGCGGGCGGAAGTTGTCCCGCTTGCTCAGGGCGACGGCGTGGCGTTTGCTGTGCACGTCCGTCCGGTGCAGGGGACGCGTGGCTTCTATCGTGTCAATATGCGTCACGGCGTGAGCCGCCTTCGGTCAGGCCGCCGTCATACGGTCGGCGTGATCTTCCACGATGCCAAATGAGGGTTTGTCGCGTTGACGGCGGATTTGTTTGCATGTTTTCCGCAAGCGCGGGCTTCGCGGGAAGAGATGGCCGAAGGGGCCGTGCTGCTGCGCGCCTTCATTGGTGATTCCGAAGCCGACTTGATTGCAACGTTGCGCGACATCGTGGCCGCGGCGCCGTTTCGTCATATGGTGACGCCCGGCGGCCACCCGATGTCGGTCGCGATGACGAATTGCGGTAGCGCCGGCTGGGTCACCGATCGCACCGGCTATCGCTACAGCCCCGATGACCCCGAGACAGGCAGGCCATGGCCCGCAATGCCGTCGATCCTTCGCGAACTGGCAGATCGTGCTGCCGAGTGCGCAGGCTTCGCTAAATTCGCGCCTGATGTCTGCTTGATTAACCGTTATGTGCCCGGCGCGAAGATGTCGTTGCACCAGGACAAGGACGAACTCGACTTCACAGCACCGATCGTTTCGGTGTCGCTAGGCTTGCCCGCGATCTTCATGTTCGGCGGGCTGAAGCGAAGCGACAAGCCACGGCGGTTTCGTCTCGAGCATGGCGATATCGCCGTGTGGGGCGGCCCGTCGCGGCTATTTTTCCACGGTGTCGCGCCGCTGGCCGACGGCGATCACCCGGTCATGGGGCCGCAGCGTCTCAACCTGACCTTCCGCAAGATTAAGTGACTTTATTTCTGGAGCATGATCTCCGCGCAAACGCGTTGCGTTTGTCGCGAGGGAAAACCGTACACACTTTTCCGGATCATGCTCTATGGCTTCGCGGGATGAATGAACGCCCAGGGGCTGACCTCGGAGTCCCTCGGCACTTCGATGTCGATCAGGTAGGGACCGCCATGTGCGAGTGCCTTGTCCAGTGCCCGCCGGAAATGATCTGACGATGTGACCCGCGCGGCACCGACGCCGAAGGACTCGGCAAGTTTGATAAAATCCGGATTGACCAGGTCGGACGCCACGATCCGGCCGTCAAAACGCTCGCGCTGGTCGCGCCGCACATTGCCGTAGGAATTATTGTTGAACACGAGCACGACAACGCCGATGTTGAATTGCACGGCGGTGGCAAGCTCCTGCACGCCAAACATGAAGCCGCCGTCGCCTGTGATCGCAACCACCGGCCGGTCGGGATGGGCGACCTTGGCGCCGAGTGCGGTCGGAAATCCGGAGCCGAGCGTGCCCTGATAGCCCGAACTGATGAACGTCCGCGGTTCGTAGACGGGAAAGCCGTACCAGGACGCAAAACCGACTTGCGACAGTTCGTCCGTGACGATCGCATTCGACGGCAACACCTCGCGCAGGATGTTCAGGTAAGCCATCTGCGGTTGGATCTTTTGAATCTCTTGCAGCGCCGCAGCGGAGGCCTCAACGATCGTCGCGCGACGGCCGCGGGTTTTGGCGTAGCCGGTTTTTCGTACGGCCGCTGATAACTCTGATGTGCCGGCTTTAGCATCGGCGACGACGGCAGCGTCCGGCGCATAGCGTCGCATTTCCACGGGATCGATATCGATACGGATCGACTTCAGTCCTTGTGGGCGGAATGGCCAGCGCGTCATCGCCGGCAATTCCAGCCGCGTGCCGATGCCGATCATCAAATCGGTTTGCGGCCATAGCCGATAGGCCGCCGCCATGGTTAGTCCGAGCTCGTGGGCATTGGAAACGATGCCGCGCCCGCTCCGGAACGCCACCACCGGCGCATCGATCAATTCGGCCAATTCAAGGATTTCATCGCCAGCGTCGATCGCGCCGGAGCCGACGAAGATCATCGGCGACTTGCTTGCGGCGATCAAAGCAGCCGCAGACGTTACCCGATCGGGACCGGGCCGAGGTGCACGAAAGCGATCGAATATTTCGGCCGCGCCGACTTCGACCTTTTGCGTGAAAACGTCCCACGGCATTTCCAATGACGCCGGACCGCGGCGACCCGACAGCATTTCCTGAAACGCGCGCGCGACCAAAGCGGGAGCGTTGGCCGGGTATTCGATGCGGTCGGCCCATTTCACGAAGGTGCGCAGCGTGGCGAGCTGGTCCGGCATTTCGTGCAGGTGGCCGCGACCTTTGCCGAGGAAATCTGTCGGGACCTGTCCGGTCAGGCAAAGCACGGGTTCGTTCGCGCCAAAAGCGGTCAGCAAAGCGGCGCTCGCATTAAGCACGCCCGGGCCCGGAACCACGCTGAAGACGCCGGGCTTGCCGGTCGATCGCGCATAGCCAAAGGCCATGTAGCCGCAAGCCTGTTCGTGCCGCGCACCGATCACCTTGAGCTGCGCCTGATGGAAGGCGTCGAACAAGCCGTAGATCTGCGCGCCGGGTAACCCGAACACGGTGTCGACGCCGTGCGCGACCAGGCCGCTGACGATGGCTTCGCCTCCGGAGC
>DATHPL010000249.1:0-5122 GCA_035483915.1 Bradyrhizobium sp. | reverse complement strand
GTTATCATCGATGCGGCGATGAACGATCTGATCCGTCCGACTTTGTATGAAGCGCACCACGACATCCTGCCGGTGCGGGCGTTTCCCAAAGGCGCGCCGGAGATCACTGCTGACGTGGTCGGACCGGTCTGCGAAAGCGGCGACTATCTCGCGCTCGGTCGCAACCTGCCGGAGCCGAAGGCGGGCGACTTGCTGGCCATCATGACCGCCGGCGCCTATGGCGCGGTGCAGTCCGGATTTTACAACACGCGTGCGCTGGTGCCGGAAGTGCTCGTCAAGGACGACCAATATGCTGTGGTGCGCCCGCGCGTCGAGGTCGATGATCTGATTGCGATGGACAAACCGGCGCCGTGGCTGTGATCGCTATTGGCACCCTCTCCCCTTGCGGGAGAGGGTGGTTTCGAGCGTTGGCGAGAAACCGGGTGAGGGGTCATCGATCGCGATAGGAACCCCTCATCCGGCTCGCACCTTTGGTGCTCGCCACCTTCTCTCGCAAGGGGAGAAGGTAAGAAAGCTATTTCCCCGCAAGCCCGCCTTTGGGCCCGCCGACCACGACGCCGGCCTTCTTTTCGATCGGTTTGATCGCCGAGGTGAAGTCGGAGTCCGCGCCGGTTTCGCGGATCACCACTTCCCACAGGCGGCCGACGGCTTCGGCGACTTCCATCGACAGGCCGAGCGATTTCATCTCATCCAGCGCCAGCCGCACGTCCTTGACCATCAGGCCGGTGGCAAAGCCGAAGTCGAAGCTGCGCGGCAGGATCGCGCGGGGAAACTTGTCGCGGCTTGCCGTGTTCATGCCTGAACCCGAATTGAGCACGTCGACCATGACGGCCGGATCGAGCCCGGCTTTGACGCCCATGACCACGGCTTCCGACGTCGCCACCATGGCGGTCGCCGACAACAGGTTATTGGCGAGTTTCATGGTCTGCCCGGAGCCGGGCCTTTCGCCGATGAAGAACACCTTGCCGATCACATCCAGCGCCGGCTTGATCGCGTCGAAATCGGCGCGCGGGCCTGAGACCATCACCGCCAGCGTGCCCTTTTCGGCGCCGCCGACACCGCCGGAGACCGGGCTGTCAACCTGGACGATGTCGCGCTCGGCCAGAATGTCGTGAATCCGCACCGCCATTTGCGAGCCGACGGTGGAAAGATCGACAAAGCGCTTCACGCGTTTGCCTTCGATCACGCCGTCCTTGCCGGTTGCGACGTCGAGCGAAGCCTGAAGCGAGGGCAGGCTTGCCATCACGGTTTCGGCGTGGTCGGCGACGCCCCTGGGCGAGGAGTTGGCTTTCGCGCCGAGCGCAACCAGCCTGTCCATCACCTCCTTGCGCTGATCGAAGACGAAAAGCTGGTGCTTGGCCTCGATCAGGCGCCGCGCCATCGGGAAGCCCATGTTGCCGAGGCCGATAAATCCAATGTCCATGCTCGTTAGGCCTTGTCGAGTTCAGCGAAGACTTCGCGCGCGATACGGAAACTGTCGACGCCTGCGGGAACGCCGGCATAGATCGCGACCTGCATCAGGACTTCGCGGATTTCGGAGCGGGTAACGCCGTTGGTCAGCGCGCCCTTGAGATGGGCCCGCAATTCGTTGGGCCGATTAAGGATCGAGAGCATGGCGAGATTGAGCATGCTGCGGGTCTTGCGCGGCAGTTCTTCGCGGCCCCAGATCGCGCCCCAGCAGTATTCGGTGACCAGTTCCTGAAACGGCTTGTTGAAGTCGTCGACGTTTTTCAGCGCGTTGGTGACGAAAGCCTCGCCCATCACGGCTTTTCTGATTTCCAGTCCCTTGTCGTGTGTCGTCTTGTCCATGGTGTTTCCAGTTAGCGTTTTTAGGATTTGGGTAGCTCCAAAACGACGTTAGGCGGTCGTGTCGGCACAGTCACGCCTTCGTGTTATGCGTTAATCCGGGTGTGGGATACCGCGCTTGCGAGGGTGCCTCACGGTTGCCGTTGTGTTAGGCTTCCGTTCCAGGGAACCTGGAGAGATTGTTGAGCGGACCCACCCTCGATTCGCCGGAGCCGGAACGCAGTCCTGAGGCGGCCTCGCGGCTGCGGATTGCGCAAGCCGTCCGGCGGGCGGAATTTGCGATCGCCTGGGAACGCAGCTGGCCGCATCTGGCGCGATTCCTGACCGTTGTCGGGCTGTTCCTCGTGCTGTCCTGGGCGGGCCTGTGGCTGGTTCTTCCCTTCGCCGCCCGCGCCGTCGGGCTTGGCGTTTTTCTGGTCGTGGCGCTGGCAGCGCTATTCCCCTTGTTCCAGTTTCGCTGGCCAAGCCGGCCGGACGCGCTGACGCGGCTCGATCGTGGTACCGGCATCCGCCACCGCCCGGCGACAACCCTGACCGACACGCTGAAGTCGCAAGACCCGGTCGCGCTGGCGCTGTGGCAGGCGCAGCGCGAGCGCACCCTGGCCTCGATCAAGCGTATCCGCGCCGGCCTGCCTTCGCCGAGGTTGGCGATTCACGATCCCTGGGCGCTGCGCGCGCTGATCGTTGTGCTGATGGTCGCGACCTATATCGCGGCCGGCGACGAAAGAAGGATTCGCGTCGCGGCCGCCTTCGACTGGAACGGGGTATTCGCGGCCGACAATGTCAGGGTCGATGCCTGGGTGACGCCGCCGCTTTATACCGGAAAGCCGCCGATCATCCTGTCGGCAGCGAACAAGGAGGCCGCGCTTCCGCCGTCGGGTCCATTGGCGGTGCCGGCCGGCAGCAAGCTGATCGTGCGCTCCAGCGGCGGTGCCCTCGACGTCGTCGTGGGGGGCGGGATCACGGAGGCTGCGCCCGCCGAGCAGGCGCCCAAGGGCACCAGCGAAAGACATTACACCATCACCGGCGATGGCACCGCGCACGTCCGCGCGCCGTCGGGCCAGCCGCAATGGCGCTTCAGCGCGTTGGCTGACCATCCCCCGACCATTGCGCTCGCCAAGGATCCGGAACGCCAGGCGCGCGGTTCGTTGCAACTGTCCTACAAGATCGAGGACGACTACGGCGTCACCGAAGCGCACGCGCAGTTTGCGCCCCGCAAAGCGCCCGATGGAGCCGAGGCGCGGCCGCTGTTCGATCCACCGCAATTCCCGCTGGTGCTGCCGAATGTCCGGACCCGCAACGGCGTCGGTCAGACCGTCAAGGACCTCAGCGAGGATCCCTATGCCGGCGCCGACGTCACGCTCACGCTGACGGCCAAGGATCAGGCCGGCAACGAGGGACGCAGCGAGCCGTTCGATATGCGCCTGCCCGAACGTCTCTTCACCAAGCCCTTGGCGCGGGCGCTGATCGAGCAGCGCCGCGCTCTCGCGCTCGATGCCAATCAACGTCCGCAGGTCAGTGAGGCGCTGGAAGCGTTGATGATTGCACCTGAACTGTTCATGCCGGACATGGGTCACTATCTCGGCCTGCGCAGCGTCGCACGGGAAATCGAATTGGCACGAACCGACGATGCGATGCGCGAGGCGGTGGCGAGCCTGTGGGCGCTCGCGGTCACGATCGAGGACGGCAATATCACCGATGTCGACAAGGCGCTCCGTGCGGCGCAGGACGCGCTCAAGGAGGCTCTGGAGCGCGGCGCCAGCGACGAGGAAATCCGGAAGCTCACCCAGGATCTGCGTGCCGCACTCGATAACTTCATGCGTCAGCTTGCCGAGCAGTTCCGCAACAATCCGCAAGCTTTGGCCCGGCCGCTGGATCCCAACGCCAAGGTCATGCGTCAGCAAGACCTCAACAACATGCTCGACCGCCTGGAGCGGCTGTCGCGCTCAGGCGACAAGGATGCGGCGAAGCAACTGCTCGACCAGTTGCAGCAGATGCTCGAGAACCTGCAACTCGCCCAGCCCGGTCAGTCCGGCGACGGCGACATGGAGCAGGCGCTGAACGAACTCGGCGACATGATCCGCAAGCAGCAGCAATTGCGCGACAAGACGTTCAAGCAGGGTCAGGATTCGCGGCGCGATCGCCAGCGCGGCAAGCAGGGCGATCAGGCCATGGGCGATCTCCAGCAGGACCAGCAGGGCCTGCGCGACCGGCTGAAGAAACTGCAGGAGGAATTGGCAAAGCGCGGCATGGGACCGAACCAGCGCGGCCAGCAGGGTCAACAGGGCCAGCAACCGGGTCAGGATGGCGACCCGCAAGCCGGCGATGACGAGGACGGGCTTGGCGCCGCCGATAACGCGATGGGCGATGCCGGCGGTAAGCTCGGCGAGGGCAATGCCGATGGCGCTGTCGATTCGCAAGGAAAGGCGCTGGAGGCCTTGCGCAAGGGCGCGCAGGACCTTCAGGCCATGCAGCAGCAGGACGGCGACGGTCAGGGCAATGGCCCCGCCGGCAACCGCGCCGGCCGCCAGGCGGGCGACGGCACCCAGAGCGATCCCTTGGGACGGCCGTTGCACGGGCGGGATTTCGGCGACGATCTGACGGTGAAAATTCCCGGCGAGATCGATGTGCAGCGGGTACGCCGGATTCTCGAAGAGCTTCGCCGGCGTCTGGCCGACCCGCAGCGTCCCCAGATCGAGCTCGATTACATCGAGCGGCTGCTGAAGGACTACTGAGGTCTTTTGCTAGCCTGTTTTACGTGAAGCCAGCGCGTCCGCGACCGCGGTGCGGATGTCCGCCACCGAAAACGGTTTGCTGATGACATCGTAGGCGATGGCATTGAGGCCGGAGGCGCGCTCGCGCTGATGGGCAAATCCGGTCATCAGCAGAATCGTCAGTTCGGGAAAATCGCGCACGGCCGTCAGCGCGAGCGCGATTCCGTCCATTATCGGCATCTGGATGTCGGTCAGCAGCAGATCGAACGGGCTGTGCGTACCGCTCAGGATGTCGAGCGCCTCGGCGCCGTCGGCGGCGGTGGTGATTTCGTGACCGTCCATCGCGATCGCGCGCGCGACCAGAAGGCGCATCGGCTCCTCATCGTCGACGATCAGCACGCGTGACATTGAAGCCCCTTGGAAATCCCTTGAGCTTGCGGTCAGCTCAGGCGTGGCCGCCGGTGATGTCCCGTCTGTTGAAGAAGCGCACATCGATATTGCGGCCTTCCGGCGGCGGAGAGGCGAGACGCGACTTGAATTGGGCCCTCTCGCCCGGCCTCAATACAGACTGCTCCAGCACGGCATTCCAGGCGTAGATTTCG
>DATHPL010000248.1:0-5104 GCA_035483915.1 Bradyrhizobium sp. | reverse complement strand
CCCGGAAGCGGCCTACGCGATGCTGGCTTGCGCGCGCATCGGCGCCATCCATTCCGTGGTGTTCGGCGGCTTCTCGCCGGATTCGCTCGCCGGCCGCATCGAGGATTGCAAGTCGAACGTCGTCATCACCGCCGACGAAGGTTTACGCGGGGGCCGCAAGGTGCCGCTCAAAGCCAATACCGACGCGGCGATCGCCAAGGCTGCAGGATCTGGACATTCCGTCGACCATGTCATCGTCGTCAAGCGCACCGGCGCACCGGTCGATATGAATCCGGTGCGCGATGTTTGGTACCACGAGGCCGCCGAAATGGTCACGGCGGAATGCCCGTGCGCGGAGATGAACGCGGAAGATCCGCTGTTCATTCTCTACACCTCGGGCTCGACCGGGCGGCCGAAGGGCGTGCTGCACACCACCGCCGGTTATCTGGTCTATGTGGCGATGACGCACCAATACGTCTTCGACTATCACGACGGCGACATCTATTGGTGCACCGCCGACGTCGGCTGGGTCACCGGCCACAGCTACATCGTCTACGGCCCGCTGGCGAACGGCGCCACGACTTTGATGTTCGAGGGCGTGCCGAACTATCCGTCGATGTCGCGGTTCTGGGAAGTCATCGACAAGCACAAGGTCAATATCTTCTACACCGCGCCGACGGCGATCCGCGCCCTGATGCAGGCCGGCGACGCGCCGGTGACGAAAACCTCGCGCGCCTCGCTGCGGCTGCTCGGCTCCGTCGGCGAGCCGATCAATCCGGAAGCCTGGGAGTGGTATCACCGCGTGGTCGGCGACGGCCGTTGCCCGATCGTCGATACCTGGTGGCAGACCGAAACCGGCGGCATCTTGATCACGCCGCTGCCCGGCGCGACCAAGCTCAAGCCGGGCTCCGCGACGCAGCCGTTCTTCGGCGTGGTGCCGCAGATCGTCGATAGCGACGGCAAGGTGCTGGAAGGCGAGTGCACGGGCAATCTCTGCATCGCCAAATCCTGGCCAGGCCAGATGCGCACCGTGTACGGCGATCACGCCCGCTTCGAGCAGACCTATTTCTCGACCTACAAGGGCAAGTATTTCACCGGCGACGGATGCCGGCGCGATGCCGACGGCTATTACTGGATCACCGGCCGGGTCGATGACGTCATCAACGTTTCCGGTCACCGCATGGGAACGGCTGAGGTCGAGAGCTCGCTGGTCGCGCATGCCAAGGTGTCGGAAGCCGCCGTGGTCGGCTATCCGCACGACATCAAGGGCCAGGGCATCTACGCCTATGTCACGCTGATGGCCGGCACCGAGCCGAGCGACGAATTGCGCAAGGAACTGGTGGCATGGGTACGCAAGGACATCGGCCCGATCGCTTCGCCTGATCAGATCCAGTTCGCGCCGGGTTTGCCGAAGACCCGTTCCGGCAAGATCATGCGGCGTATCCTGCGCAAGATCGCCGAGGACGAGCCGGGAAGCCTGGGCGATACCTCGACACTCGCCGATCCCGCTGTGGTCGACGATCTGGTCAAGCATCGCCAGAACCGGAAGGATCACCCGGCGTAAGCTGCGAGACCCTTCGGACTTATCTTGGCGCTTGCACCGCGCCGTTCGCGGCGCGTGCGGCGTTGACTGATCGCTAGACTCAACCTCATTGTCGCGGCCGATCGCAACGTTGTCGGCCGTATCATTTCGTGGCGATACGAGAGGCGCGCGGGCGTTTCTCGAGCCCGAAACAGGAAGCGCAAACGTGATCTCTCACGTCATTGTCATCCAGTGAATAGCGCTTGCGGATGTTTCGCCGGGAAGTGTGGTTTTCAGGTCATTTACTTTGTTTCGAACATTTTCTTTCTTGCTGGCTCAAAAGTACGCCCCGCCCGTGCGTGCAAAACGCCCGGTTAAGGGTCGCGGTTAATATTTGATGGAAACCAGCCGTTTAGCGGAGCTGGCCAGATTCGATCGCCGGACAAGGCGATCTAAAGACTTATTGGAGAGATCAATGTCTTTGAGGATGGCGGTGGCGGCAGCCACCATCGGCGCTGGGCTTCTCGCAACCAATTCCGCTCAGGCGCGTCCCGAGATGGTCGGGGTGAGAGGCGAATATTCGCCGGGAACGATCGTGGTGAAAACCAACGAACGCCGCCTCTATCTCATCCTCGATGATGGCCATGCGGTCCGTTACCCGGTCGGCGTCGGCAAATCCGGCAAGCAATGGGCCGGGACCACGCGGATCAGCGGCAAATATCTCAATCCGGCCTGGTCGCCTCCGGCCGAAGTCAAGCGCGACAAGCCCCAACTGCCGGACGTCATTCCGGGCGGCTCGCCGCGTAATCCGATGGGGGTCGCCGCCATGACGCTCGCCGGCGGCGAATACGCCATTCACGGAACCAACGTGCCGGGCTCGGTCGGCGGTTTCGTATCCTATGGCTGCATCCGGATGCTCAACCCTGATATCACCGACCTGTATGAGCGGGTTTCCATCGGCACCACGGTCGTGGTAACGCGCTGATCGCGAACTTCGCGGCACACACGCTTCGGAACTCAGAAGTCCGAGGCGATGCCTTTGTTCTCCCAATCGCCGTAGCGGGTCGGTTCGGGTCCCTTCGGGCCTTGAAACTCTTTCGGTCGCGACTGTGCCTCGGCGGCAGCCGCCTTCCGCCGCGCTTCGGCTTCATCGAGTGCGCGTTGTGCGGCAGGCGAGAGCGGTTTGCGCCCGGTTACGGAGGTGGCCGGCTCAGGCTGTGATGGATCGTCCGTCATCACTACTGCTCGCGTACAAGAGAAGTCATACGCCGGATTCTTACATTTGGCATATTCTAGTGCCAAATCGATTCTTGCCGTCGGCATGAGCTGAAGTGCGAATTGCTGCGCCAGATTACAAGATGTGCCCCCTCCATGCCCCCGCAACGATTTGCTTTGCCGACTGAAGCGCCAGGCCTTGCGGCGCGGCGGATCGCGGCTGACATCCTCGACGGCGTCCTGCACAAGCATCGCACGCTTGATGAACAACTCGACGGCACAGCCGCCCATCCCGGACTGAAAAGCCTTTCCGACCGCGACCGCGCCCTGATGCGCCGGCTGGTCGCAACGATTTTGCGGCGGTTGGGCACTTTGGGCCATGTTCTTTCACGGTTGCTTGATCGCGGGGTGCCAACCGACGCTCCCCGCGCGCAAAGCGCGCTGTTGATCGGAGCTGCGCAAATTCTCTGGATGGATGTGCCCGATCACGCGGCCGTCGATCTGTCGGTGCGGCTGGTGCAATCGGATCGGCGCGCGGCGAAATATGCCGGCCTCGTCAATGCCGTGCTGCGTCGATGCGCACGCGAAGGGCAGCCGCTGATCGACGAAGTCAAATCGAAACATCTCGACGTGGCACCGTGGCTGTTCGCGCGCTGGTCCGCCCATTACGGCGCGACCGTCGCAAGCGACATCGCGAACGCGATCGGGCAAGACCCCTCACTCGACATCACCGTCAAGTCGGATGCGGAACAATGGGCCACGCGGTTGCATGGCGAAACGCTGCCCACTGGTTCGGTCCGCACGCTGTTGCAGGGCTCGGTGACGATGCTGCCGGGTTTCACGGATGGTCAATGGTGGGTGCAGGATGCCGCCGCAGCGCTTCCGGCACGCCTGTTCGGCGACGTGGCTGGCAAGAATATCCTCGACCTTTGCGCAGCACCCGGCGGCAAGACCGCCCAACTCGTCCACGGCGGGGCGCGCGTGACTGCGGTCGATCGATCGCCCGCCCGCATGGCCAGGCTGCGCGACAACCTCACGCGATTGTCGCTGGAGGCGGAGTCTGTCGTGGCTGACGGCGCCGAATGGCTCGACCAGAACCACGGCGAGGGCTTTGACGGTATCCTGATCGACGCGCCTTGTACGTCGACTGGAACGATCCGGCGTCATCCCGATATCGGCTGGCTGCGGCAGGAATCCGATATCGCGCCGCTGGCGGCCACTCAGAAGCGGCTGCTGCAAAAGGCCGTCGCCGCCCTGAAGCCCGGCGGAACGCTCGTCTATTGCACCTGTTCGCTGGAGCCGGAAGAGGGCGAGCAGGCGATTGCCGAACTCTTGAGGTCAGAAACGGCGGTCCAACGCCTGCCGATCGAATCGGGCGAGGTCGCGGGCTTGAACGAAATCCTGACCGCGGAGGGCGATTTGCGCACGCTGCCCTGTCACCTGCCTCATCAAGACCCGAGGCTTGCCGGACTCGACGGCTTTTACGCCGCGCGGCTGGTGCGGCGTAATTGACCACCGCCACCGACTAAATCCTGATTTTACACCGCTTTTCGGCCTTACTGTGCTGATTCGCACGGTTTCAAGGTGGTGTTTTGGGGACGTTTCCGGATTAAAAGGATTCGGAAAGAATCTTCCCAACCAAGGCAGGGCGTGTCGGTCGCTCAACGCAGACGTATCTCGACGCTGATCCTGGGCCGCGTTGCACGCAACATGTTGGGGCGGGCAAGCAGCGGCTCGGTTGCGTTGTTGTCGCTATGGCCCGGCCGCACCGACCGCCTCATCATCGCTCCGCACGATTTGCGCACAGCGGACGCGACGCGGGCGGCCGAAATCTATGCCGGCCGGTTCGTTTTTGCGGGCAAGATCGTCACCTGCCACGGCCGTTCGATATTCGAACTCGAACCACCGTCCGACGACTGGGAGGTCGCCCTCCTCGGTTTCGGCTGGCTTCGGCATCTGCGCGCCGCCGATACCGCCCTCACCCGCGCCAATGCCCGCGCCCTGGTCGACGACTGGCTTTCGAATCCGAACTACGGGCGGCCCTTGGCACGCCGCGCGGATGTGCTGGCACGCCGTGTCATCTCGCTGTTGTCGCAGGCCCCGCTCGTGCTCGGCGATACCGACGGCAAGTTCTATCGGCGCTATTTGCGCGGGCTGTCCCGCGAAATCCGCTACCTGCGCTCGGCGATGATCGATATTGCCGATGGCGTGCCACGGCTCCAGGTGCTGATCGCGCTTTGCTATGCCTCGCTTTGTCTTGCCAATCAGGCGCATCATATCCGCACCGCCGCGCGCAGGCTTTCGGAGGAATTGCAGCGCCAGATCCTTCCGGATGGCGGCCATATCTCGCGTAACCCCGGCGCGTTGATCGAGCTTCTGACCGATCTG
>DATHPL010000247.1:0-4395 GCA_035483915.1 Bradyrhizobium sp. | reverse complement strand
GGGAAAACCGCAATGCGGGTCGTTCCGTGCTGCTGTGACATCACAACGCCATCGGCGACCACAAGGCCGAGCGTGGACGTGAGATAGCTCGCAAAATTCTCGCAATCGTCGTCGGTCTGAAAGCCGATCAGGTCATAGGCCAGCATCGCCTCCACCAGATCGCGATGGTGCGGAACGCCTTCGATCACATCGCGGGCGGGCCAGGGCGTATGCAGGAAGAAGCCGATCGGCTGGGTCACGCCGAGGTCGCGCAACTCCGCCCCCAGCGCGAGGAAATGATAATCCTGAATCCAGAACGCGGTATCGGCCTTTCGGAACCGCAGCAGCGCGCGCGCCATGAAGGCGTTGACTTCGCGATAGGACAGATAATCGCCTTGCGAAACGCGGATCAGATCCGCACGCGAATGCAGCGCCGGCCACAAGGCCGAATTGGCGAAGCCTTCGTAATAACCGCCGTAATGCGCTGCCGGCAGATCCAGCATAGCAAGCGCTCCGCTCCCGAGCGCCTCAACTTCGGCAAATGGTTCCTTCTGGACGCCGTCGCGGACACGCCCACTGGAACCGACCCAAATCGCGCCTGATTTTTCTACAATCGGAAGCAGTGCCGCAGCCAAACCGCCGGTAATCGGTTCATTGGCGTTGCCACGCGTGATGCGATTTGAAACAACGACGAGGCTCACCGGGCTCCCCTCCTGATGGTTCGTTCGTGTTAACAACCATTCATCAATATGGTTCCTTTTCACTTTTCCAATGAATTGAAACCGAATTCAGGCGATGCAGCGTCGGGAATACGCGTCTCTGCCGCCAAAATTCGTTCACACGCACGAAATCCACGCGTGAATGAATTGTTCCGGGATCACCGGCTCGCCAAAGGTTTGCCATCAATAAGGCGCGCCAGCCAGGCGCGGACATCGGTCGGCGCGTCAAAATGGCCCGCGACGCCTTGCGCATGACGACCGACCGAAAAAGCAAGTCCGCCAAGGCTCGGCATCGCGGCGAACACCGATTCATCGGTGACGTCGTCACCAATGAAAATCGGATAGCGACCACGGAACGGTTCGTGGGTCATCAATTCGTGCACGCCTGTCGCCTTGTCGAAGCCAGCTTGCTTGATCTCGCAGACACATTTTCCGGGCAAAACCTCAATCGGCGCATTCGGCAAATCGGCCCTGATCAACGACACCGCCTCGTAAATCGCTTTCTCCGCATGCGGCGCCAGCCGGTAGTGCAATGCGAGTGAGTAGCCCTTGTCTTCCAGAAGAATGCCCGGGCTAAGCCGTGCGATCGCGGCAAGGCGGCGCTTCAATTCCTGATCCATCGGCGGCGCGTGCGTCGCGACCGCTTCGCTGCCGATCGAAATCCGCATCTCCGCGCCGTGGCCGCCAATCGCGGGAAATCGTTCCGGCGCGAAGATCAGGTCGATGTCATTCAGCGACCGCCCGCTGACGAGAGCAAGCGCGCCCCCTGTTCGCTCGTGCAAAGCGTGCAGCGTCGCGGCCAACCCCGGTGGCACCCACACCTCGCGCGGCGTCCGCGCAAGATCGAGAAGCGTGCCGTCGATATCGAGCAGGATGGCGCAGCCGTCGAGGCACTTCGAAAGCTTTTCCGCAATCAACGCCAGCGAAGAGCCCTCTGCCGGCCATGCTTCTTCACGCGGAGGCAGCACACGATTTGCAAGACCTTCAGTCATCACGTCACTCCACAGCAGCCAGCGGCTGCGCGACCGATTCCAGTGTGCGCCGCTCCGCCGCAACCGCATAGCGCCAACCGACCGCGGCGGCCACCAACATCAGCGCCGCGCCAAGCAAATAGCCGGCAAAGACGCTGCTCCGTGAGCCGGTGTCGATCAGCGCCCCAAACAGGATGGGACCGGCGACGCCGCCCACGCCGGTACCGACCGCATAGAACAAGGCAATCGCCAACGCCCGCACCTCCAGTGGAAAGTTCTCACTGACCGTTAGATAAGCAGCACTGGCGGCAGGAGAAGCAAAGAAGAAAATGACCATCCAGGCGATCGTCTGCGTCTTCGCGCTCAATGCCCCGATCTCAAACAGGTAACCCGAGAGCGCAAGCAGAATTCCGGAAGCGCCGTAAGTAAACGCGATCATCGGGCGGCGACCCAGCGTATCGAACAAACGGCCGAGAACCAGCGGCCCCAGCAAATTTCCGGCGGCGAAAGGAAGGATATACCAGCCAAGCTGGTCGGCCGGTATCCCGTAGAAATCGCTCAATACGAGCGCAAAGGTGAAAAAGATGGCGTTGTAGAAGAACGCCTGGGCTGTCATCAGCACCAGTCCAACCAGCGAGCGTTCGCGATAAACCTTAAACAGCGTGTGTACGACTTCCGACAGCGGCGTATGGTCCCGCATACGGATCTTTAATTTCGGCCAGGCGCGCGGCAGCGTGTCGTCGCCGGAGGTGGCAGCCGGCCGTTCCTGGACATGCCCTTCGACCGAGCGCTCGATATCGCGCATGATGGCGTTGGCTTGATCGGGATGGCCGTGAATGATCAGCCAGCGCGGACTTTCCGGAATCCAGATCCGCATCACGAACACAACGAGGCCTAGACAAGCACCGGTGAGATAGGCGAGACGCCAGCCCAGATCGACGTCGATCCAGTTGGGGTCAAGCAACACGATCGCGCTGGCTGCGCCGAGTGCGGCGCCGAGCCAGAAGCTGCCGTTGATGATCAGGTCGGTCCATCCTCGATAGCGCGCCGGCACCAATTCCTGGATCGTGGAGTTGATCGCCGTGTATTCGCCGCCGATCCCAGCGCCGGTCAGGAATCGGAATAGCGCGTAACTCGCAATATTCCACGACAGCGCCGTGGCGGCGGTCGCGGCGAGATAAAGCGCCAATGTGATGAAGAACAGCTTCTTGCGGCCGATGCGGTCGGTCAACCAGCCGAAGCCGAACGCGCCAAGCACCGCGCCGGCGAGATAGCAACTATTGGCAAAGCCGACCTCGAAATTGGAAAAATGCAGCACCGGGCTCTGCTTGAGCGCGCCGGACAAGGTGCCCGCAAGCGTGACCTCCAGCCCGTCGAGAACCCAGGTGATCCCGAGCGCCAGCACGACGCGGGTGTGAAAGCCGCTCCAGTACAAGGCGTCGAGACGGTAGGGAATGCTGGTTTCGACAACGCCACGGTCAACGCCGCCGTCGATGGCCTGCGCCGGCTCGCCTACAGCGTCCAAACCGCCCTGCCGCCGCTGCAAGCTCATGAAGCGCTACCAGTCAGGTATTGCGGGAAAGCCAAAATCGCTCCGACCGCCAGGAGGACCATCAGCCGAACTTTCAACGTCTGTCGGGGGCCGGAGTTCCACCTTCGCGCGGAGGAACCGCATGGGCTTCATCCCGTTTGGCGCAGGTAGTACGAGGATTCCTGACATGACCCAACGACGCAAATCGGCGGCTTCGCGCCGCCCCGCGCGAAGCAGGAGCAAAACGGCAGCGAAAGCCGGACGGAAGACCGCGGCAGCGCGGCCCTCATCAAAGCGGTGGTCGCAACGCGTAACGAAAGAAAGCGACGCCCTCGATCTCAAGCGCGGCGTATTTACCTTGCGGGACCCAAAGCGAATCGCCGCCTCGCTCAAACGCTCGGCCGAGCGCAGTTCACGCCGCAAGGCCGGCGCCTATCGCTCGGCACTTTCGATGTTGACCTTTTATATCAACCGGGCGGGCCGAACCCTGCCGAAGGTACAGCGCGAGCGCTTGAACCGGGCCAAGGTCGAACTGAAACGGCAATTCGGCAGAGAATAGGCGACGGTGGACTGTTGCGTAAATTAGGCCGCGCGAATATTGGCCATAAAACGCTGGAGCTCTTCACGCAGCCGCGCGCTCTCGGTGGACAGCGAACGCGCGGCATCCAGAACGTTGGCCGATGCAGAGCCGGTCTCGGCTGCGCCCCGGTTGACCTCCATGATGTTGACGGCGGTTTCGCTGGTCCCTTCGGCGACGTTCTGCACGCTGCGGGCAATTTCCTGGGTGGCCGAGCTTTGTTCCTCGACCGCGCTCGCAATCGTCGAGGCAATGCTCGATATCTGCCCAATCGTCCCGCCGATTTCCTTGATGGCGGCAACCGATTCTTGGGTGGCGTCCTGCATGCCGACGATGTGGGTCGAGATCTCGTCGGTCGCCTTGGCGGTCTGGCTGGCCAGCGACTTCACCTCGGAAGCAACGACGGCGAAACCGCGACCGGCATCACCGGCGCGAGCCGCTTCGATGGTGGCGTTGAGCGCCAGAAGGTTGGTCTGCTCGGCGATCGCCGTGATCAGCTTCACGACGTCACCGATCTCCTGCGCAGCGCGCGACAGCTTGCCGATACGCCCATCGGTTTGCTGGGCCTGAACCACGGCCGCTTCCGCGATCCGGTTGGATTCCTGGGCCTGCCGGCCA
>DATHPL010000246.1:0-24002 GCA_035483915.1 Bradyrhizobium sp. | reverse complement strand
GAGCGGATCTATCGTTCGCTGCGCCAGATCAGGCGTGCCGAGGAGGAGGTCGCGCGCATCTACCCCTCCGACAAGATCAAAAGCCCGGTTCATCTGTCGATCGGTCAGGAGGCCGTAGCGGTCGGCGTCTGCGACGTGCTTGAGCCCGACGATGTCGTCTCGCCGACTTATCGCGGGCACGCGGCCTATCTTGCCAAAGGCGCATCGTTGCGCGGCCTGTTCGCCGAACTCTATGGCAAGGCGACGGGCGTCGCGCACGGCAAGGGCGGCTCGATGCATCTCATCGATATGCCACACGGTGTTTTGGGTACGAGCGCCGTGGTCGGAACCACAATCCCGCTCGCGGTCGGCTTTGCGCTGGCGTTCAAGCGCACGCAGAGCAATCGCGTGGTCGTAGCGTTTTTCGGCGACGGCGCGACGGAGGAGGGCGTATTCACCGAGAGCCTGAACTTCGCCGCTTTGCATAAGTTGCCGATCTTGTTTGTCTGCGAAAACAATTTCTACGCCATTCACACGCCGGTGACGCGGCGCTGGGCGACGCAGCGCCTGTGCGAACGTGTCGAAACCTATGGAATTCCGGCGCGCTGCATCGAGGACGGCGATGTGTTGAAATTGCGCGCCGAGGCGAGTGCTGCCGTCGCTGCGCTACGCCGCGGCGATGGTCCCGCCTTCATCGAATGCCGCACCTATCGCTGGCTGGAGCATGTCGGTCCGAACGAGGATTTCGACGCCGGCTATCGCGCATCTGCCGAACGCGAGCCCTGGGTGCAAAGCGATCAGCTCATCAAGATCGGTATGCTGATTGCGGCCGATCGCCGATCCGCCATCGACGCGGACGTCGAAGCGGAAGTCGCGGATGCCATTGAGTTCGCCGAAACCAGCCCATTCCCTGAAAGCAGCGCGCTGTACACCAATGTCTTCGCCGCAGAGTAACCAGCGCCTGTTGACCTATGTCGATGCGCTGCGCGAAGCGGTTGCGCAGGAGATGCAGCGCGACCCGCGCGTTTTTGTTTTTGGTCTCGACGTCGACGATCACAAAGCGATCCAGGGGTCGACGCGCGGCCTGGTCGATGTCTTTGGCTCGGAGCGCGTCTTCGGCACGCCGCTGTCGGAAGATGCCATGACCGGCGTCGCGATCGGCGCGGCCATGGCTGGGATGCGGCCGATTCACGTCCATATCCGCATGGATTTTCTTATGCTGTGCATGAACCAGCTCGTCAATATCGCAGCGAAGAGCCGCTACATGTATGACGGCCAGGTCAGAGTACCGCTGGTCGTGCGCAGCATGATCGGAAAGTCCTGGGGGCAGGGCGCTCAGCACTCGCAAGGCCTGCACGCCATGTTCATGCACGTGCCGGGGCTGAAAGTGGTGGCGCCATCCAATGCCTATGACGCTAAAGGCTGCCTCATTCACGCCATTCGCGACGACAATCCGGTGATCTTTGTCGAGCATCGGCTGCTTTATTTCACCGATGCCTTTGTGCCCGAAGAGCCGTTCGAAGTGCCGTTCGGCAAGGCGCGCCGCTGCACGCAGGGCGACGACATTACGATCGTCGGCATTTCCAACATGCTGGTGGAAGCGCTGCGCGCATCCGAACTGCTCGCCGACATCGGCCTCCATGCCGAGGTGATTGATCCGATTTCGCTGGTGCCGCTGGATATCGACACTATCATCGAGTCGGTGCGGCGCACCGGGCGGCTTCTCGTCGTTGACAATGCCTGGACGAGCTGCGGCGCCAGCGCCGAAATCGTCGCCCGCGTCGTCGAGGGCGTGAACAACGGCAAGCCGATCCGTGTGCAACGGATGGGTTATGCGCCGACGACCTGTCCGACCACGCCGGCGCTGGAGCGGGAATTCTATCCCGATCCCTCAAAAATCGCGCAGACCGCTTACGCCATGGCGCGCCCGGGCGCGCCCACGTGGGAGCCCGATGCCAAAGCCGCTCAGCTCGCGTATCAATCGAAGTTTCGCGGTCCTTTTTAGCGGGTCTATCGGTTCAGCACGGGACTCATCATGTTCTACGACTTGGCCGCCAGTACCTGGGGAGCGGAAGAGATCGAAGCGATCCAGCGCGTTATCTCATCGGATCGCTTTACCATCGGCCCCAATGTCGCGGCCTTCGAACAGGCTTTTGCCGCCTATCACGGCTGCAAATACGCGGTGATGGTGAATTCCGGCTCGTCGGCAAATCTGATCGCCGTCGCGGCGCTGTTCTACAAAAAGGAACGGCCGCTGCAGCGCGGCGACGAGGTGATCGTTCCGGCGATCTCCTGGGCCACGACCTATCATCCGCTGCAGCAATACGGGCTGAAGCTGAAAATCGTCGATGTCGAGCTCGACACCATCAATCTCGACACGGCGCAACTCGAAGCGGCGATCGGTCCGCACACCCGCGCCATCGTCGGCGTCAGCATTCTCGGCAACCCGGCGGCGCTCGATGTGATGCGGCGCTTTGCCGACCAACGGGGACTCTATTTCCTCGAAGACAATTGCGAATCACTCGATGCCGAGCTTGATGGCCGCAAGGCCGGCACGTTCGGCCATATCGGAACGTTCAGCACCTTCTTTTCCCATCACATATCGACGATGGAAGGCGGCGTTGCCGTAACCGAAGACCGCGAGCTTTACGAGCTGATGAAATCGATGCGCTCGCACGGCTGGGTGCGCGATCTTCCCGACGACCCGCTGATCTACGAGAAGCGCGCCGACGATTTCTACGAGGCCTATCGTTTCATTCTGCCCGGCTATAACGTGCGCCCACTCGAACTGAGCGGAGCGATCGGCGTCGAACAATTGAAAAAGCTGCCGGCAATGACGGTGGCCCGCCGCAAGAATTGGGCGCTGTTTCAAGAACTGTTCGGGCGCGACAACCGCTTCATTATCCAGCGCGACAACGGCAAGAGCTCCGCCTTCAGCTTCACCATCGTGCTCAATCCCGACGCCGGCCTGTCGCGGCCGAAAATCATGCTGGCCATGAAAAGCGCCGACATCGGTTATCGTATCATCACCGGCGGCTGCATTACCCGGCACGACGTGATCAAGCATTACGACTATGAATGCGTCGACGGGCTGCCGAACGCCAATATCGTGCACGATGCCGGTTTCTTTGTCGGAAATCACCCGTTCGATTTGAGGCCGCAGATCACGCGCTTGCGCGAGGTTCTTGACGCTGCGGCGCGTTAGCGCGGCTCGTGGTGAGGTTGTAGAAGTACCGGTTGGGGAAAGCGTGATGGGAAATTCGATTTTGGTCACCGGCGGCGCCGGCTATCTCGGCTCGGTCTTGGTGCCGGAGCTGTTGGCGGCCGGTCATCGGGTGACCGTGCTCGACAACTTCATGTACGACCAGAACAGTCTGGGGCATGTCTGCGCCAATCCGAATTTCGATGTGGTAAACGGCGATGCGCGCTCGATCGAAGTGCTCAAGCCGCTCGTCACCAAGGCCGACTACGTCTTCCCGCTGGCGGCGCTGGTCGGCGCGCCGCTGTGCAAGAAGGATCCGATCGGGGCGACATCGACCAATCGCGACGCTATCGCGACTTTGAGCAAGCTGATGTCGCCGCAGCAGCGCATCGTGATGCCGATCACCAATAGCGGCTATGGCGTCGGCGAGCAGGGCAAGTTCTGCACCGAGGACTCGCCGCTGCGTCCGGTTTCGCTCTACGGCGTCACCAAGATTGAAGCGGAAAAGATCGCGCTCGAGCGCGACAATTCGATCAGCCTGCGGCTGGCCACGGTGTTCGGTATGTCGCCGCGCATGCGCATCGATCTGTTGGTCAACAATTTCGTCTATCGCGCGGTCAATGACCGTTTCGTCGTACTGTTCGAGGCGCATTTCAACCGCAATTACATCCACATTCGCGACGTTGCGCGCGCGTTCATCCATGCCCTCGACCACTTTGAAGAAATGAAGGGTCGGCCGTTCAATGTCGGGCTCTCGGACGCCAACCTTTCGAAAGCGGAGCTGTGCGAGCGGATCAAGATCCAGATTCCGGCCTTCGTCTACCTCGAGGCGCCGGTCGGCGAGGACCCGGACAAGCGCGATTACATTGTTTCGAATTCGCGCATCGAGGCCACGGGCTACATGCCGGCGCACGGATTGGACGAGGGCATCAGCGAGCTGATCAAAGGCTTTCACATGATCCGCGACCGCGCCTATGGCAATATCTAGCCCGCATCGATTGCGCTGGTGCAGCGTGATCCTCGATTCCACTTGCCTGTGGCAGCTGCCAATTGTTCGCGAAGTGGGTTACATAAGTCATATGTTCCGCTACCAATATGTGCGCGGCGCGGGAGTATTGCAGTATGAGTCAACCAGTGGGCACCGCCGGGCTTTTTGGTAGCCTGGCGCAAAAGTCTACGAAAGTATCGAGCTATTTCGCTGTCTACGATCGCCTTCTCCAAGCCTATAGAGAACGTGACGGTCTTATCATGATTGAGATCGGGGTGGCCGACGGCGGCTCCTTGATTGTTTGGAGTGAATTCTTCGGACCAAACGCGCGGATCATTGGAATCGACCTTGATCCTGCCGCTGCGGCAATGCGGGAGAAGGGCTTCGAGATATTCATCGGCGATCAGTCCGCGCCGAATTCTGGCAACATTTCTTTGCCGAAGTAGGTGACGTAGATATCATCGTTGACGACGGCGGCCACACTAACAAGCACCAGACCATAACCGTCGAGTGCTGTATCGAACATATTAGGGACGGCGGCGTGCTTCTGATCGAAGACGTTGGCACAAGCTATCTGCCTGAGTACGGCAACCCCTCGCGGTTCTCGTTCGTGAATTACACGAAGAGCCTTGTGGATCGCCTGCAATTGCGGGGCCCCCTCGTCAGGACCAGGCCACCAGACAAATTCACGAAGAGCGTCTATTCGATTAGCTTCTTTGAATCGATCATATGCCTTTTTGTTGATCGCCGGCTGTGCGGCTCCTCAAAAATTGTCCATGCCGGCGGTGAAGATATCGGATCGCAAAATCGGTGGAATGAAGACAAGCGACTAGTGGGCTTTGAGACGGGTCGCCGAGGTCGCGAAATTCTCAGAAAGCTTCCGGGGCCAGTCGCGAATGCTGTCATCGCGAGCTATGCGAGGCTCAACGCCGTCATATGTCGACACAGGTTCTTATCTGAAAATCGTTCTTTACGGCGATTATTTTAATTCCAGCGTCGTTTCCGTTGGGCTTGCATGAGGCGATATAATCGAGCGCGTAAAATCAAACTGGCCGCATCCGCGCCATATATCGCGAGCTGATTAATTCCCGTGGCCGAACATTATGGCCACGAGAGTTTTATTGGCGAGATCAACAGGTCGAAGAGTATCGAGCCGTGTGCGGACGATCCAATGTCCTGAACGTGAGTGGGGAAACACACATCAGAAAATGGGCATAAGTCGGCAGGTGTCCGCCGACCAACTCGCGTCTACTGCATGTCTCGGTTACAGCCCGTTGGGATGATACAGCACGATCTTGCTGCCGTCGTTGTCGGTGCTGATCGAGACGTGAATGAGCTTCTTGAGCCGTTCGCGCACTTTGTCCCGCGCCGCTTCCTCGACGAAGAAGACCATGAAGCCGCCGCCGCCGGCACCGAGGAGCTTGCCGCCGACCGCGCCGGCCTCGCGCGCGGCATTATAGATCTCGTCGATCTGTGAGTTGGACACGCTGTCGGCCAGTTCGCGCTTAAGCCGCCAAGACTCGTGCAGCAGCTCGCCGAGCTCGCGCAGCGGCGCATTCTCGTCCTGCAGGATTTCGCCGGCGCTATCGACCATGCGGCGAATGGCCATTAATTGGCTCTTGCGGCTCGGGATATTGTTGACCTGGTCCTGGGCAAAGTCGCTGGCGAAACGCGAAAAGCCGGTGAAGAACAGCATCAAAGAGCGATTGAGCTCTTGCCGCCGCGCCGGCGGCAGGATGACCGGCGACACGGTAAAAGTGCCGTCGCGGAAAAAATCGCAGCGGTTGAAGCCGCCATAAGCCGCCCAGATCTGATCCTGCGAGCCGACCTGTTCCTTGAGCACGTCCTGTTCGATCCTGATGGCTTCGCAAGCGAGATCGCGCTTGGCAATCATCTTGCTGTCGAGCGCATGGAGCGCGTTGAGCAGCCCGACGGTGAAGGAACTGCTGGAGCCGAGGCCGGAGCGCGCCGGCAGGTCGGCGTCGTGGTGAATTTCAATGCCTTCGGTGACGCGCTGGTCGGACAGCACGGCGCGCACGGCAGGATGCCGGATTTCAGAAACCGCGTTCACCAGCTCGACCTGGGAATAGACGATCCGCGAGCGATGCTCGAAAAAGGGCGGCAGCCGGCGCAGCGTGATGTAACAATACTTGTCGATGGCCAAGCCGAGCACCGCACCGCCGTGCTCGCGGAACCAAGCCGGATAGTCGGTTCCGCCGCCGAACAACGAGATACGGAAAGGGGTGCGGCTGATGATCATTCCGGTATCGATAAGTCCCTCTCGCCCGCGCAGACCGGTTGCCTGGGTGATGCCGCCAGCTTGTACCTAAGGGGTCTATAAATGACCCGTTTTGTCCTTTGCGGCAAGGAAATCCAGGCCACCCGGTCAAGTAAGCTTTAATATCTGATCGGAGCTGACTGCATTTGCCAATTTGCGGGATGGGCAGTGGGTTCACCGATGATAGCGATGAGCATCGCGTGTCGGCTCCCGACCGGCTGTGCTAAGTCGCCGACAACGTTCGTCAGAAGTCCGCGGCGTCGAAAAAAAACGCAAGCAGTCCAGCGTTACACGAAAGAGCATGACGACGGATAAGAGAGAGGCGAGATGAATATCTCCCAGGCTTCCTTCGCCGTCTGAAATCAAAGTCCGGCAAGACGCCGCACGGTCGTTCATTTTTTCGAGACCAGTCGACAAAAACAAGCGGCACAAGGCGCTTTCAAAGCCGCAATACATTGACTACGATGGCCACCGGGCTGTGAATGACCGCGACCTTCGATAATGAGGAGCCTTGATGTCTGAGACTTTTCGGCCTTCGTCAAATGTACTCCGACGTCCGCGCGCTAACAGGATCAGGTAGGCAATGCGTCAGCTGGCTGTTCTCTACCGTCTCGTCAAAAACTATTTCTTCAATGAAAATTTTCGTGGGAAAAACTTTAATCGCTCGATTTCGTATCACGTACTGTTTTTGCTAAATATCTCCCTTGTCTATAATCTTCTCTGCGCTTGGTGGGTGAAGACCTACAACTGGGCATTTTCCGGGAACGCGGCCGTGACCGCCGCGTCGCGGGCGATGATCGCGAAGGGATTTCTCTTCGGCGGGCTGCGTTTTTTGGGGCCTGAAGACAAGAATAGCTTTGTTCGCAGCGTGATCTTGCCGAAAGAGGCGCCTGATACGGTCACGCCACTGCATACGGATAGTGAGGCTATTGTGCAGTTGCGGCGGCGCGGCTATGTCAGTCTTGGACGGTTCTTCGACGCTGAGACGTGCGAGAAGGTGCGGAACTATTTCTGCAGCGCAAGCGGTTATGCTTCGCAAGCCCCGCTGCAGAGCGACGGAGTCTTGCGACCGTTCGATCTTAAAAAAATAAGAGCGGAGAAATCCGTCAGGTATTTCTGCTTTCCGGACGAGACTTCCCTGAAATGCGAGCCGCTGCGCAATGCATTGCAGGACGGCAGGCTATCGCAGATCGCGCAATGCTATTTGGGTTTTCCGGCCCATCTCTATTCGATCAACACTTTCATGTCGCTGAATAACCCCGGTGACCATTATGTCATGCGGGTTCATCGTGACTATGACGACTTCAACGCATTAGCGTTTTTTATTTACTGGAGCGATGTCAGCGCCAGCAACGGCGCCACGATCTATGTGCCAGGGTCCCACCTCTCATCGGATGTCGATACGTCGAAGATCGATTATCTTGTTGGTGAGGCGGGGGCAGTCTTCGCATTGGATAGTTTTGGCATTCACGCCGGCAACAAGATGGTCGATAGATTTCGGCTTGTCACGTGGATCAGGTACGGTCTGGTCCCCAACCTGGCAACGATCCAAAACAAGGTGATGTCGTGGGATCTTGGAACGGGCGATGCCGCATGAGCAGTCTGTGTGGGCTCGACAATTGCCGACTGCCGCATAGTTTTGCGTTCCGCCATTTCGGATGACGTCGTGAGTCTCAACGCCTGTGGTTGGATGCTAGTTTTAGAATTGCACGCGCCAACTCGACTTGAGAATAGGATCCGCGATTGGTGCTCGAAAAATGACCGCCTTTAGGCGATGTGATATCAAGAAGTGTCGGAAGATTCGAGAATCTTGCGCCGCAGCTTATGGTGTCCCATCCGTTCGATATGGCTCCGCGCGCCCCAGCCGAATTTCTGCGTCACCATGTCGAGATAGCGTTTGGTCGAAAAATAGCGATCGAAGGCTTCGTCGCGGAATTTGAGCACTTCGGTCGCAGACAGCTTTTCGGTCGGCAGCGGCAGGCAGTCGTAGCTGTGCTGCGAGAAGCCGCTCCACGTCTCGGGCAGCGCCCAACCGTTTTCGACCGCCGTGCTGAACAGCGGCGACCCCGGATAAGCCATTGCTGAATAGAAGTTCGCGAATTCGCAATTCAATTCGATGGCGAGGTCGAGCGTCTGCTGCATCGTCGCCAGATTATCGTCCGGCAACCCGAAGATGAAATTGCCGATGACGTTGATCCCGGCCTGCTGGATTTGTCGGACGATGTCGACGATCTCGCTCTGAGTAAACGATTTCTCGGCGCCGTCGCGCACGTGCTCGCTGCCGGATTCGATGCCGAGCGCAAGCCACCTGACGCCGGCCTTGCGCAATTTTTCCAGCATATGCGGCCGCACCGTGTCGACGCGGGCATAGGCCCAGATATTGAGATCGTAGTTTCGCGCGATCAGCTCGTCGCACAGCGCCAGCACGTGGCGCTCATTGAGCACGAACATCTCGTCGATGATCTTGTACGTCTTCACGCCATAGGCGTTGTACAAATGGTCGATCTCGGTGGCGACCGCTTGCGGCGAGCGCATGCGGTAGCGATTGGTGCCGAACGGCGCGTTGATGCAGCAAAACGTGCACTTGTAAGGACAGCCGAGCGACGTGTAGATCGAGGCATAGGGTTTGCGGGTTTCCAGATCGGCAAAGCATTGCCAATTGTGCGCGCGGTATTTGCCCATCGGCAAAAGATCCCACGCATTGCCGTGCAGATCCTTGTCGAGATCCTTGATGAGAGGAGGGGAGATATTGTTGCGAATCTGGCCGTTGTCCTGCCAGACTAGACCTTGCACCTTTGCGAAGTCGTAGGGCTCGCCGGCGCGGAGCACGTCGAGCAATTCCTGCACCGTGATCGGGCCTTCACTGTTGCAGACGAAATCGACTGCGACCTCGCGCAACGTGCGCTCCGGCAAGGCGGCGGGATGGCCTCCGATGATAATGATGCGCTGCTCGGGATTGAGCGCCTTGATGGTGAGACAAGTCGGGGCTGCAGCCGCCATCTGCTGGGTCGAGGCCGAGGGCTGATGGCCGAACACGACCATGCCGACCAGGCGGGGATTGCGCGCCGCGACCTGATCAGCCACCGCGTCGATGCCGATCTCTTCGGCTTCGGCGTCGATGATCTCGACACTATAGCCGCGGCCGCGGACGAAACCTGCGATCAGCCGGCACCATAGCGGCGGTTCAACGGCGGTGAGATCGTCGCCGAGTGCCTGATATATCTGCTCGCGCCCACTCGGATTGACGAGCAGCAAGTCAAGCTCGGAACTCATTGAGGCAACCTACTAATCCCCGCAGTCACTCGCCGTAATACACGGCAACACAACCCTCGTCAAAGCATCGATAGTCGGTTAAAATACAGTATGTTGTTCAATTCGCTTCCGTTCATAGTAGTATTCCTTCCGATTTCACTTTTTGGATTTTTCTATTTAGCCAGATTCGGACAGGTTTTTGCACTTGCGTGGCTGACCCTGGCGTCGCTCGTATTTTATGGCTGGGATGACCCTGGGCGGCTGATTCCCATAATTCTTGGTTCGGCCGTGTTTAATTTCATCGTCGCCCGCGCGCTGTTGCATCGTCGCGCGGTCTGGCTGCTTGCACTCGGTATTGTCGGGGATTTGCTCTACCTCGGTTATTTTAAATACGTCGATTTCTTTGCGCATACCATTACATGGCTCACCGGGATAGAATTACCTCCCTCCAACATCACTTTGCCGATTGGGATATCGTTTTTTACGTTTACGCAGATTGCGTTCCTCGTCGACTCCTATCGGCGGTCCGCCCGGGAATATCATCCCGTCAATTACGGCCTGTTTGTCACTTTTTTTCCGCACCTGATCGCGGGACCTATCATTCACCACGCGGAGATAATGCCGCAGTTCGAGCAAAAGAAAACCTTTACCTTCGATCCCGCAGCCACGCAGATTGCCCTTCTATGGTTCGTCGCTGGACTCTTCAAGAAGGTGATGATTGCCGACAGCATCGCACCTGTCGTCGCCACTGTCTTCGACACCTCCAAGTCCGTGAATGCGATAAAGTTTCTCGATGGGTGGATTGGCGCGACAGGGTACGGACTCCAGCTTTATTTCGACTTTTCCGGCTATTCCGACATGGCTATCGGGCTCGCACTCATGTTTGGAATTGCGTTCCCGCTGAATTTCAATTCGCCGTACAAGGCGCACTCGATCATAGATTTTTGGCGCCGTTGGAATATGACGCTGTCGCGATTTCTTCGCGACTATCTTTATATCCCACTCGGTGGCAACCGTAACGGTCCGATCCGGCGCTACGTCAACATTATGGTCACGATGCTGCTCGGCGGATTGTGGCACGGCGCATCGTGGAATTTCGTGATCTGGGGTGCGCTCCATGGGGCGGCACTGGTCGCGAACCACCATTTTGACGTCGAGCGGTCTGCGCGGGATCGTCCAATCGCGAGTCTGTGTGGGACCCTTGCCTTCGTGATGATCGCGTGGGTGCCGTTTCGCGCCGAAAACCTTCATTCCGTGCTCGTCATGTGGCAGGCGATGTTCGGCCTATCCGGGTTTTCGCCGCGCAGTCTATTTGCAGTCACGCAACCGCTGGCGCTCGCGGCAGCGGGCGCTGCGCTCGGCGCGGCACTCTTTCTGCCAAATACCGCCGAGATAATTGAAAACCTCGATTCTCACATATTGCCGCGCATGGCGGCGGGTGCAGGTCTTTTGTTCGGCATGATAGTCGGCGCAATTGCGCTGCACGCACCAACCGAATTTTTGTACTTCAGGTTTTAGGATGAAGGCAGCGCCGCGTTTTTTCTCGGTTTTCTTTGTCTCGACACTTGTCGGATTGTTGCTTTATGTGCCGGCACGAATTGCTGTTCCTTGGCTTGCGCAATCATCGTGCGACACGGCAGGCTATCGCCAACATGCGTTTCTTTCCAATTGCCTGAACGAATACTTCGGTGACTACGAGCACGGAGCCTATTATTACCAACTGGAGCCGGAGGCGATCGAGGCCTTGCGGAAGGCCGAAGTCCTGTTTCTCGGCAATAGCCGCTCGCAGTTTGCTTTTTCGTCCGACGTTACCGCGGAATTTTTCGCGAAACAGGGGATTCCATATTATCTTCTCGGATTCGCCTACGTTCAAACCAGTGAGTTTCCTCTTCGGCTGATCAAGCGACTAGCACTTCACCCCAAGCTTCTCGTCATCAATGCAGATCCTTTTTTCAGTCATATCTTTAAAGGTCCCGCACAGCAGGTAGTCGATGGATCGGCGTCAGCCCGCTTCGATTACACCCTGAAACGATGGTTCCAGAGCATCCATCCGGCTCTGTGCCGTTCGCTGCCGCGGCTTTGCCAACCGAAGCAGGCGACAATATACCGTGATATGCGCGACGGGCGTTGGCTGTGGCTCTCGACTTTCAGCGACGACAAGTCGTTGCCGATCTCCGAACCAATAGCCATTCCGCAACGATTGATCGATGACGCAATCAGCGTGGGGCGAGATTTTATCAACCAGATCGGGATCGACAAAGCCTGCGTGGTCTTGACAGGGATTCCAACGCGGGTCAGCTCGGCAGAGGCCGCCACGCAAATCGCACAGGCTCTTGGCGTGAAGTACATCGAGCCGTCCTTGTCGGGGCTTGAGACCATCGACGGCGAACATCTGAATGTCGAGAGCGCAAACCGGTGGTCACGGGCGTTTCTGCCGCAACTTCAGGACACGATTCGGCACTGCCTATTTCCGCTCGCTGCGCCGGACCGCGCCCAATAAGCGAGCGGACCTTTGCTCTTCTTCAGGCTTTCAATGAATAGACTCGCATATTCTCCACGGGCAAACGCAGAGTGAGATTGGAGAGCCCCGCGACCGCCAGCGCGCGTCGCGACGTGTTCTTTATCAGATCAGGCAGCGGCAGTTGCCTGATGACATGGTCGAGCTGGTATGAACTCGAGACCGCGTCAATTCGGACCGTCGTGAATCCGTTCTGTAAGAGAATTTTTCGCATTGTGTCTGGCGACCAAAGATGAATGTGTTCGACATCATAGGTTGATGCGCGGCGTCCGAGCGTCGTTGGCAGGAACGACGTAATGTCGTGGTGAATCTGCACGAACTTGCCGCCGGGCTTCAGGTAGTGACGGATCATTTGCAGAAAATCATTCGGGTCCAGGACATGATCAAACACCTGGAAAGAGCATACGATATCGAAGCTCTCAGGCGGAAATAATCCCGTTCGCAGCACATCGTTTACGATACGGGCGCGGACCTCGGCGGGGGCGTCCGCGACTGCGGCCTCGCCAGGTTCGACGCCGACTGCATCGAACCCTTCCGCCAAAGCGCGGGCAATAAAGAATCCATTGGCGCTGCCGACTTCGAGCATTCGCGGCGACGACGCTGGATCGGCGACCGCCAATAATTCGCGAATGTAATCGTCCCCCATGAGATCGAGTTGCTTTTCGACGATGAAATCCGTCTCTCGATAAAGATGATAGATCTTTTCCGGGTCGATAATCGGGTTTGAATATACCAGTCCGCACTCGTTGCATTGAACCATTCGCCAATGCATATGCCGCGTCAGCTTGCGGGCGGCGAAATCGAGATTTTCGACGTCCGCGTCCTCGTCGTATTTCACACGAAACGTCGCACTCGGTCCGCAAATGGGACAGTGAATTTCATGATCGCCCAGCAATTTGCTCATCGCCTGACCGTCGGTATTATCGCTGCAGGTTGTTGTTCTGAATGAAGCCGGCTGTGCCGGCGGATGCGGGTGCCATCTTCTTCCATGCATAAGCGAGTGTATACGCATGGATGCCCGGGCATAATGGCCGGAGCAAGTGGTAATAACTGGGGTGGTCCACTGGCTTCCACTACGGCGTTCCAGGCTGCTCGGTAATAGCGGGCTCCTTGCCGCGATCACGAAGCGCCCATGCGGACCCACCGATCAATCCGACAGCGAACGTTGTCAAGCCCAACAAAGTCGATACTAACAATCCGTCGGCGGGAAGCAATCCCGAATAGGAAAACGCGATCATCATCGCGCTCTCCCTTACGCCCCAGCCTGCGATCGATATTGGTATGGTCGCCATCAGCAACACCGGGGGTATCAACAAAACGGCCGTTAGGAAATTAAAGGGCGCCGCTATGCTTCTGGCTGCAAGCCAGGATGCAAGGATCGTGAGGAATAGAACGATCAGTGAAAGGCTTCCGACTGTGAGGGACGAAAGGGGAGCGGTAAAGATTCCGTAGGCGGCATTCGCTGCGGCATTGATCTGCCGCGCCAGGGGAATGCGGTGGAGCACCGTCCATTGACGACAACCGAATCCGATAAAGAGGGTGGGCGCTGTGACGCCCACAAGACCGAGACCGAGCAATCCCGAACGCGCCAGCGGATCACGAATAACGACAAACGATTCCGGAATGCAGACTACGACGATGAGCGCTAAGAACAGCACGCCCGCGACGCGGTCGATTATCCCCGACGAGATTGCCTTTGACCATCCAACGCCGTCGCGGGCGGTCAACCAGATACGGGCCGCGTCGCCGCCTATGGTGGACGGAAGCACTTGGCTGAAGAACAAGGCGATGAATGTGTACCTTATAGCGTGGCCGAACGGGATAACGCCGCCGCACCGGCGCAGAATGACCTGCCAGCGCATTGCAGCGATGAATGTCTGCATGACCATGACGAGGATTGCTGCAATCACCCAGCCGGCAGCGACGTGTTCCAGACGCTGGGCGACGGTATTGAAATTGATGCGGCTAACGGCAAAGTAAAGCAGCGCGAGCGTGATGATCAGCTTGACGATAAGGGTAACTGTCTTTTTCACGAATTGGACAAGCCGCGGCGCGTTGGGACCGATATCCTCCGTCAGCGGCGTGATGTTGCCGCCTCTTGTCGCAAGCGGTTCTTTCAAAAAGCTGCGACGGTCACAGCCTGCGAGTCGGAAGACGCTTAGAAGTTGGGACTTTGGGGCGAGCCGCGGTGGCCAGCCGGAAGCCGGGCCGTTGCCAGTTGCGATGGACGCGGACTTGGACGCAGGGTCTTCTGCGCGATCAGGCGGACCAAGCGCGCCAGTGTCAGCACTGTGCCGATCATGCCGTGTTTTCCAAACATCGGCCTCCAACGCCAGGGAGCGCTGTAAATTCTCACAAATCCTTCATTCTGGAGTTCGACAAGGTCCTGGGGCGTCAGTCCGTTGACCTCGGTGACCGCTGTTCCGTATCGGCGGTATTTTGCGAAGTCGTCGGTCAACAGCTTGACCCCATGTTCTCCGGCCGCTGCCATCTGATGAAGTTCGGTGCCCGGATAAGGAACGGCAATCGCGAGGTTGGCCTGTTTGACCTCTCGCGTGTTGGCCAGGAAGTCGAGCGTCTTATTGACGGTCTCTCTCGTTTCGCCGGGCAGTCCAATCATCACCGAATTGAGCGCTTCGACGCCGTTATCGTTCAATATCTTGTTCGCGGTGACATAGTGCTGCAGCGGCACCTTCTTTTTCATCGTCTTGCGCATTTCGCTATCGACGGTCTCCAGTCCAAAAGACAGTCGTATCAGACCAGCTTCGGCCATGCGCTTGACAGCCGCCTCGTTCACGAGATTGGCGCGGGTGCTTCCTTCGAAGGTTATTTTCAGACCTTCCTGTTTGATGAGATCGCAAATCTCCAGAATATGTTCTTCATGAAGGGTCAGCACGTCGTCGACGATATAGAAGTGCCGGACTCCCCAGGTCTCCACCGTCTGTTTCATTTCGTCCACGATTGATCGGGGAGAACGGCGGCGGATAAGCGTTGTCTTCAGGTCTTCGGATGCACAAAAGATGCATTTCCAGGGGCAACCGCGTGTGGTCTGTATTGAAGTAAAAGGCAGCCTGCCTTTCAGCGTGCCCAGCCGATAGCCCTTCGCCGGAAGGAGGTGCCGCGCCGGAACGGGAAGATCGTCCAAACTATCGGCCCATTGCGTGTCGCCGGTAAACACGACCTCGCCGTTCTTTCGGTAGAGCAGCCCCTTGACTTCGCCTATATCCTTTCCCTCTTCCAGCAACCGCACAAAGAGAGGGAAAGTGGCTTCGACTTCACCGACGAAGCCGTAGTCGAAGCAGTCGACCAGCGCCTCCTTCTTCATGATGGAGACGTGAGGGCCCCCGACGACGGTGATTATATGAGGTGCGATCTTCTTGATTTCCTCCGCACAGAGCCTTTGATGACCGAAAAAAGGACTCGTTGCCGTAAAACCCACCATCATGGGGTTTTTCTCAACCGCTTTGACCGCGAGCTTTGCCGGCGGCAGCCCCTCGTACTGGCCGTCAATGATGAAGACGTCGTTGCCCGCCTTCTCGAGGATGGCGCCGATCAGTGCCAGGTTGAGGGGTGGCCAAGTCGAGTTCCGGCGGGCAAAGTAGCCCATGATGCCGTAGGCGCCGGTCCACTCGGGATAGAGCAGCCCAATTTTCATAAATTCCCCACAGGTGAGCGCTAAATCGGCGTCAGGTTTTGCCCGGCACGGGATTGTACATCGAAGAAGCCCCTTTGCAAATTGGCAGCGGCGAGCGATCGGCGCTCGCGGTGGTGAGCTGGCTTTGAAACCCTGATAGATATGGTGTCAGCCGGAAGAACTGGTTCCAGCGCGTTGGCATCTTCGATCAAGTGTGGAAAGCTAATTCCGCCCCTTCGCATTCGCTTTTGGACCTCGTCTGATGACCCGCGAGCCGTTTGACCTGTCAGTTCCACCTTTCCTTTCGATAGTACTGTCGTTCTACAACGAAGCTACCGTCATCCCCGAACTGCTGCGGCGCCTGCGCATTGCAATCAAAAATGAGACGGCAAACGGAACCATCAGTGGATACGAACTGGTCTTCGTGAACGATCGCTCGACTGACGATTCCGAGAAGATTCTACGGCAGGAGATCGACGCCTACGGCGATGTCGTCCTCGTCAACATGTCGAGGAACTTTGGCAATTCGGAATGCTATTTTGCAGGAATGCGCATCGCCAAGGGTGATGCGATCGTTTACATGGACGCCGATCTGCAAGATCCTCCCGAAGTGATACCTGAGCTGATCGCGGCTTGGCGGTCGGATCGTGAAGTCGAGGTTGTCTACACCACTCGCCTGTCACGCGCCGGAGAGCCACTTTCCAAGCTCCTCATAACGAAATTCGGTTATCGGCTGATCAATGCGATCTCGGAAGTGAATTTGCCGGTCGATTCCGGCGACTTCAAGCTGCTGACGCGCCGGGCTGTTGAGTATTTGCTCCAGGTCGAAGAGCAGCGGCCTTATCTGCGGGGGCTGGTCAGTTGGATCGGCTTCAAGCAGGCACAGGTTTTTTATCATCGTCAGGGCCGCTTTGACGGACGCAAGCAGACCAAGTTCAGGTTTCTCGGCCCCAGAATGATTTCGAGCTGGCTGCGAGCGCTTATTCCGTTTTCCGACGTACCCCTCAAAATCTCGTTGTTCGTCGGGTTTTTCATGTCGTGCTTTTCGGCATTGTATCTGTGCGTGGTGCTTCTGCAGAAGCTGATGGGTTGGTACGCGCCAGGCTGGCCGGCGATCATGGCGACGATGCTCCTGCTCGGCGGCTTCCAGTTCATGGTGCTGGGCATGGTTGGTCTCTATGTGAACACCATATTCCTCGAGGTAAAGGGGCGGCCCAACTACATCGTCGATACGATCGTGCGAAACGTAGATGGGCGCGTCCTTTCTTCGAAGGTGAGTGCCGATGTGCGGCTCAATGTCGACCAGCACGCCGTCCGCACGTCTTAGGTGCGGTTCGCGGCTTCCACGGTCTCGGTTGAGCGACCAAGGTTCAACAATAGCAGGGTGACGGCGTCCAGGATTCGCTCCATCCTGATCTCGCCTTCGAGTTCGGCCGGGCTGAGCAACCGGATAGCAGCAAGGCCAATCTCGTTCGGATCGACTCGTGGCGTGCCGTGGCAATCGCGGGCAGCAAAGAGGGCCAGTCGCCCATTGATTACGCCGGGTTCGGGAGCCGCTGTTCCGAGCCTGATCAGATTTGCCGGCGAGCAAGATAGCCCGGTCTCTTCCGCCAGCTCCCGCAGCGCGGCATTGGCCGGAGTCTCGCCCGCTTCGATAAATCCCTTCGGCGCCTCGAGCGACATCTGCCCTAGCGGATGCCGGTAGCAATTCACCAGCACGAATTTGCTGTCCATGACGGGCAGAACACAGACGCCGGTTATTCCGCCGGGCTCCATATTCTTCGGCTGCACGACGAGAAAATCGGAGACTTCGCGATCCGGTGACTCGACCAGATGATCGAAGAAGATATCGAACACGCTGTTCTTGGCGACATGCTGGCGCGCTTTGACGATCGGGGGCGGTTTCTGGTTGCTCATCGTCAGTCGCACGCGATTTTGTACATCGTGAATTCCGCGCCGGACGCAAGCCGCGGCAGGCTGACGCTCCAATCGTTTGGAGCGACGACGGCGCCGACGTCGAGGTCGTGGGATATGCGGCACCAGCCATCCGGCGACAGCTGCGCCCAATATGCGCGGCCGCCATCGGGTGGCAAGGCGCCCGCGTGACGGAATTCAGGCGGCGGATGAGAAAATGAAACGCCGTAGCCATCCTCGATGATCCGTGCCACCGGCCCGGCGTTTTGTGGAAGGTACGCAATGAAATCGATGGCTCCGACATTGAGCGCGACAGGCAGATGACCGTAATACAAGGCAGGTCGCGCCGCTGAACGCGACGTCAAAACCAGCCCGGTCGCGCCGATTGTTCTCACTCGGCTCCAAAACGGCGCGTCGTCCCGCGCCGGCCCGCGTACCAGGGCTGTCACAGCTCGTGCGTCATCGCTTATCAAATGGCGCCGCGAGAGGATGTGACCCGCGAGGTCTACAGCCACGCCCAAGGCGATCACAATAGGAACGGCGCGGCCGGCCAGCCTGACGGCCGCGATCCGCCAATCCCGCGCCGCTTGGCCTATGGCATAAAGCGCGAGGCCCAGTGCCATCGGTGTGCTGAGGAAAGCCTGGACGTTGAGAAGCCGGCCAGGCGCCGCGCGCAGAACAATTTCCGGGAGCAGATGCGGGACCAGGTGTTCTGCGAAATAAGCGATTGTCGAGGCAATCACGGCAAGCAAGACCACGCCCGCCGTCAGAAGTGCCGCATTGCTGCGCGGGCGGGCGAAGATCAGGAACATAGAAAGCATTGCGACTGCGATCACCGCCGCAACCCCAATTCGCAGCGCTAGGTCGGCTGTTATGGCGTGACTGCGATGCGTGTCCCAAGAATCCATATAAGCGGCAAAGGCGGCGTAATCGATCGTGCCGGAAACTCCCGGTCGCGTCTCGAGATACGCGGCGAAACTGAGAATGACGATGCCGGCGCCCCAAACTGCGCCCTTTGCGAAGCCGCTCACATTCGCCCCGAACAAAAACCTCGCGACGAAGAGCGCGGTTGCCAGGAGCGCAACCATGTAGACGCCGAGCACAGGATGAACAGCGATTAGGATCAAAGCCGAAAAGCCCGCGAGCGCGTTGCGACCGGCGGCGACACAGCCGATGACCCAAACAGCGCCCACATGCGCCCAGCTGCCGTACGTATGATCTGACGCTTGGTCCCAGATTAATCCGAGTGTTGCGTAGTCGGGTGAGGCAAAGAATTTCGCGAGTGGATTGGTCAGATAGTAAAGCGGAGCAGCGAACAGGCTGAGCCAATACTGGCCGCTGAAGCAATAAATGACCGTGGCATAGGCACACACCAGTAGCGCGCACGGAAAAAGAAAGATCAACTCATTCACATAGGCCAGATTAAGTCCCGCGCGCAGCATGAGCGCGCCGATCTGATGGATGATTGTCCAGCTGTCAAGGAAATAGTGGTTCATCGGTGCTTGCGCCGGAAAATTGACGTATCCCGCTAGAACCAATGAGCCGTCGGCGCCGTCTTGAGTAGTTGGCGGAGCCAGCACGCCAAGCAGAACACCGACGGCCAATGCGACCATCATCAATGACCGTGGCGCGGTCTCCGGCGCCGCAGGTGATCCACCTTGCGAGTCCGGCAATGCCTTTGGATGTGTATGGCCATCCGCCGCGCTGCCGGGTTCCGATTGCCAATCGATTTCGACCGCCAAGGAAATCACCTTTAGCGCGCGTGTCATTCGCGCGGCTGCGAACTCAAATACCAGTCGAGAATCTGTTCACCGGTCCAGTACAGCACGCCGTCGAACTTACGCATATATTCGTAGATCTGCTCGAGATATTTGATGCGGTGTGGCTGGCCGCTCAGATAGGGATGAATCGCCAGCGACATGATCTTGGCGCGCGTCTCGCCTTCGGCGTAAAGCCGGTCGAACTGGTCGATCGCGCGTTTGAGCAGATAATCCGACTCGTGATGCTGCACCGCCATCATCGCGATGTCGTGGATATCCAGCGTATAGGGGAGGGTCACCAGCGGTCCGTTTTTGGTGCGGATGGTCGAGGGCTCGTCATCATAGACCCAGTCGCCGATATATTTGATGCCGGCGGCAGCAAGCAGGTCCGGCGTCTCCAGCGTTTGCGTCAGGCCCGGGCCGAGCCAGCCGACGGGACGCTTGCCGCAAAAATCGTCCAGGATGTTCAGCGAACGCTTGATCATCGCTTTCTGGTTCGGCTCCTTGTGGATCGGGCCCTGTTGGTAAGAGTGGCCCATGAATTCCCAGGCGTCGCTCTTGGCTTCCTGCGCGACACGCGCGTAGTCCTCGCAGACGCGCGCATTGATCGCGAGGGTGGGGCGGATTTTCTCGCGCTTGAACAAATCGAAGAAACGCCACACCCCGACTCGCATGCCGTATTCGTGCCAGCTCCAATTGGGCACGTCGGGAAGCTGCGTTTCGCCGGTCGGCGGCGCCAACACCTGGCGCGCCATCGGCTTACCGATATCCCAGACTTCAAGATTAACGATGGTCCAGAATACGATGCGGGCGCCGCCGGGCAGTTTCAATGGCTGGCGATCGACGATCGCCGAATAATCGCTGCGCTCGCGCGGCAGCATGGTCTTGGCCGGGCTCGGTTTCTGCTTTTTCTTCACACGCTTAGTCATTGATTCCCCAACCTGTCAGCAGGCCGAACCGGCAGGCCTTGTCAAAACGCGGGCGAGACCATACGTCGCCGGTCGGACTTTCGCCAAGCCGGCTGCGGTGATTGGCTTGCATTTGGCGGTACGATCACAAGCGCGTTAGATGGGTTGGATTCGCATTGCGGCCGGCGGACGGCCGCGCATCTATGGAACCAAGGTGTCGGGGACCGATTATCTTCCCAGCCATTGATTTCCTGACTTAATCCGTCCTTTACGGACTTTTATTATGCCACATTCGGCCGCCTCCACGCGTGTTCGGCCCGCTGACTCGGCGCATTCCGCCGTCGCGGACAATGCTGTCGAAGCCGAACATCCGGCCGGCAGTCCGCGGCAAGATTTGCATCGGGATTCGCGCGAAAACTTGCATCGAGACTCGCGCGACTACTGGCTCGAGGCCTTCCGCACGGTGCGCGCCGAGACCGAACGCCGTGCAGCGCTGTTGTCGGCCGAGGACCAAGTCGTTCAGTCGATGCCGGATGCGAGCCCGACCAAATGGCATCGCGCGCATGTGACCTGGTTCTTCGAACAGTTCCTGTTGCGGCCGCATGGTAAGATCTATCGCGTTTTCGACGAGCGCTTCGCCTTCCTCTATAATTCTTATTATGTCTCCGCCGGTCCCCGGCAGGCGCGGCCGCAACGCGGCTTGGTCACGCGGCCGGGTGCTGCGGAGGTTTCGGCCTATCGCGCGCATGTTGATGACTCGGTGGCGAACTTGATCGCGACCGCAAGGAATTTCGACGAGCTCAGGCCGATCGTCGAAATCGGGCTGCAGCACGAGCAACAGCATCAGGAATTGTTGCTCACCGATATTCTGCACGCATTTTCTTTGAACGAGACGCATCCGGCTTACGATCCGGGTTGGCAGTGGCCGTGCGGCGACGAAAAGCCTGCGGCAAGCGCGGTGCTCGACGGCGTTCACGCGATCGGACATGCAAGCGAGGATTTCTGCTTCGATAACGAGCTGCCGCCGCATCAGGTTTTGCTGCAGCCGGTGCGGCTGTCGCAGTCGCTGGTCACCAACGGCGAATGGCTCGAATTCATGGCCGACGGCGGCTATACAGCGCCGACGCTTTGGCTCTCCGATGGCTGGACGACGGTCGAGGCGCAAGGTTGGGCCGCGCCTGGCTATTGGCGCAAGGTCGACGGCACGTGGTTTTCGATGACGCTCGGTGGCTTGCGCTGCGTCGAGCCGGAAAAGCCGGTGTGTCACATCAGCTATTACGAGGCCGATGCATTCGCGCGTTGGGCCGGCAAGGATCTGCCGACCGAAGGCGAGTGGGAAGTCGCCGCCGGGAGCGGTACACTCGCTGACGCTTTCGGTACGGTGTGGCAATGGACGCGCAGCGCCTATTCACCATATCCGGGTTATCGAGCGGCGCCTGGCGCGCTCGGCGAGTACAACGGCAAATTCATGGTCAATCAAATGGTGTTGCGCGGCTCATCGCTCGCCACGCCGTCCGGCCATTCGCGGCCGAGCTATCGCAATTTCTTTTATCCGCAGGCGCGTTGGCAATTCTCCGGATTGCGGCTTGCGGAATACCAACACTGAGAACCCCGAGAGCTGAAAATGGCCCCTGTAGTGCAGACCGCGCTTCGCGCGGAGCCATCCGTCGAAACGGCGGATTCATTTGCGGCCGATATTCTCGAAGGCCTTTCGGCCAAGCCGAAACGGCTACCGCCGAAATATTTCTACGATCTTGCCGGCTCGGCGTTGTTCGAGCGCATCACGCAGCTGCCGGAATATTATCCGACGCGCTGCGAGATCGCGCTGTTGCGCCAGCATGCGCCGGCGATCGCCTCGCTGTTTCCGCCCAATTGCGCCTTGATCGAATTCGGCGCCGGGTCGAGCCGCAAGGCACGCATTTTGCTCGGCGCCGCGGCGACGATCGAGGCCTATGTGCCCGTCGACATTTCCGGCGACTTTTTGCAAGGCGAGGCGGTGCAGCTGCGGCGCGATTTCCCGCGCTTGGCGGTGCATCCGGTCGTCGCTGATTTCACGCGCGCTTTTGAAATTCCGGCTGCGATCGCGGCGCTGCCGCGGATTGGCTTCTTTCCGGGCTCGACCATCGGCAATTTCGAGCCGCACGAGGCGGCAAAATTCCTGCGCCACGCCGCGGACACGCTTGGCGCCGGCGCTATCCTCGTCATCGGCGTCGATCTGATCAAGGACACCAAGATTCTCTGTCCCGCTTACAACGATGCCGAGGGCGTGACCGCGACATTCAATCTCAACGTGTTGGCGCGCATCAATCGCGAGCTCGGCGCCAATTTCGATCTCGCCGCCTTCGAACATCACGCCTGCTACAACAGCGCGCAGACGCGGATCGAGATGCATCTCGCCAGCACCAAGCGGCAGAAGGTGAAGGTCAACGGCAAGGCGATCAGCTTCCGCGCCGGCGAAACGATCCACACCGAGAACAGCTACAAATATACAGTGGAGTCCTTTACGGCGCTGGCGCGCGGCACCGGTTGGTCGCCGCTGAAATCGTGGACCGATGGCATGTTCGGCGTGCTGGCGCTCAAATTCGACGGCGCGCAGCCGGACAAGCGCGAGCAAGCGTGACGCCGGGGTGAGCCGTTGGGCTAACGGTTATGCCGATCTGTGAAGCCGATGCCGATTTGTGACGCCGATGCCGGTTTGTGAAGCCGATCCTTGGCGCCTGCAATATTTCGCTCACGTCAAGACCGACGCCAATATTCCAACGGAAGATTGCGACGCTTGGCTTTGGTATCCGGCGCAGCGCTGGATCTACGACAAGCTCGCAGTCGCACTGAGCCAGAATCTCGAAGCCGGCCCGCACGGCATCGAGCCGCCGCATTTTCCGGTCTTCTCCAAGCCGATCACCAATCTCAAAGGCATGGGCGTCGGCAGCCGCGTGCTGCAATCGCGGGTCGATTACGAGCGACACTACGCGCCCGGCCATTTCTGGATGACTTATCTCGAAGGCCGGCACGTCTCGTCCGACATCGCCGTCGTCGATGGGGTGCCGCGCTGGTGGCGGCATGTCACCGGCAAACCGGCAGGCGAGGGCACTTTCGATTACTGGCTGGTTCACGCCGAGCCCGATGCCGGCCTCGAGGCCTATTGCGGCGCCTGGATCGAAAAACATCTGTCCGGCTATACCGGGATGCTCAATCTCGAGACCATCGGCCAAAAGATCATCGAAGCGCATCTGCGTTTCGCCGACCAATGGCCTGACCTTTACGGTCCGGGCTGGGTCGACGCGCTGGTCGGCCTCTATGAGCGGCGCGAATGGGAGTTCGAGGACGACGATCGCAGCGAAGGCTATAGCGTCGTTCTGTTCGGCCCGAACGGACGGCGCTACCGGCATCCGCCGCCGGCACTGGTCGAGGACGTCGTGCACATGCCTGGCGTGACCAGCGTGCAAGTCACTTTCCATGAGGATCGTCCGCCGGAGCAACACGCCATGCCGCCCGGCGGCTTCCGCCTCGCCATTGTCAACGGTTTCGATCTGCGCGCGGCGCAGGCGGCGCGGGAGCGATTGCGCGCG
>DATHPL010000245.1:0-2549 GCA_035483915.1 Bradyrhizobium sp. | reverse complement strand
ACCGAGTCCCGCGCCGCGGTGTCGCGATCCATTGGAGTGGCTCTCAAACCAGTCGAACACCTTGTCCTTGACCTCGGGCGGAATGCCGGGACCGCTATCGGTCACGGCAAAGATCACATGATGGTCGGTGCGCCTGGCACTTAGCGTGATCGCAGAATCTTGTGGCGAAAAACCGACGGCATTGGCGAGCAGATTATAGAGCACCTGCACCACGCGCCCGCCATCGGCGACAAAGGCTCCGATGTTCGGATCGACGTCGATCTCGAGTTCGATATGGTCGCGGGCCAGCCGGTCCTGGATTCCTTCCGCCGCGTTGTCGATGGCTTTGCGAATATCGACCGGGCCGATCTCGAGCGTCATTGCGCCGGCATCGATGCTGGCAAGATCGAGAATATTGTTGATGAGGGCGAACAGCGAATTGGTCGAGGCGGTGATGTAATTCAGGTACTCGGCCTGCTTGGACACCAGCGGACCCGTCGTCGGATCGTTCAGAAGGTGCGCAAATCCGATGATGGTGGTCAGCGGCGAGCGCAATTCGTAGGAGACGTGGTGGACGAAGTCGACCTTCATCTGGTCGGCGGTCTCCAGCGCTTCGTTGCGCTCGCGCAGCGCCCTCTCGACATTTTCGGTGTCGGTGATGTCCTGGAATGTCAGCATGGTGGCGCCATCGGGCAGCGGCATGGTCATGCAGTCCAGCACGCTGCCGTCCTTGCGCTCAAGCTTCAGCGGCACCGCGACGCGGTTGTCGATCCGGGTAATCGCCTCGCGCAGGACGCGCCAGGTTGCCGTGTCGTCGAACAGCGGCCTGCACCAGGTCTCGACCGTGTCGATATGCGGTTGTTCGCCGAGCGCCTCCGGGGAGAGCTTCCACATGCTGGCGAAAGCAGGATTGAACAGTTGTGCACGGCCGTTGCTGCCGAACACGGCCACGGCTTCTGCGAGGTTATCGAGCGTTTCGCGCTGGACGCGGATCAGTCCGTCATATCGCCGGGCAAGATCCAGGCTTTCGGTGACGTCGTCGAACAAGTAGGTGACGCCGCCTTCCGGGTTGGGCGTGGTGACGACGCTGAGCGCCCGGCCATCCGGCAAGTACCAGGTGTCTTTTTCGGCTTCGACGGCACGGTAGGCCTCATGCAGCTTGGCCTTCCAGGCCCGGAAATCCGGCTGCTCCGGCAGTTTGCGCGCGGCGCGAAGCCGGTCGAGCACGCTCGAATCGTCGGGATTGCTGTCGAGGAAGGTACGGTCGAGGTCCCATAGCCGGCGATAGGAGTCGTTGTAGAACGCAAGCCGCCTGCGGCCGTCGAACACCGCAACCCCTGACGAGAGCTGATCGAGCGTGCGGCGATGGGCTTCCGCCATCCGCACCAGCGCTTCGCTCAGCGCGTTGGCTTCCGAAGCGTCGATCGCCATGCCGACGCTGCCGCCGCCGACATTAAGTGCTTGCACGTCATGGAAGCGCCGCTCGCCCCCGACCACGATGGGCAGCCGTGCGGCGAAGGAGGATGTTTCCTGCAACGCGCGCTCCATGTCGGTGCGATCACCGCTGTCGAGCAGTTGCAGGTTGCGCCCGATGGCGTCCTCGATGTTGGCGGCTTCCGCCGCCTTGACGTAGGCGCCGTTGGCATATTGCAGGCTGCCATCGGCACGTTTGGCCCAAATCGGCCAGGGGGCGGCTTGGGCGAAGCCGCGCAGCATCTCGGTCTCCTGCAGCAGCATGTTGTGCTTCAGATGGGTCTCGGCCAATTCCCGCCGCACGCCGGAAAGCTCGCGAATCCGCACAATGGCCTGACCGCCAATGGCGCGGCCGAGCACTTCGACGGTATGCCCGTTCGACGCGGTCAGGTTCAGCAAAAATCCCTCGCCGCTTTCGCGCAATGTATCGACCGCGCGATCGATTTGCCGCGCCGGTCCCGCCGGTAACCAGGTCCCAAACGCCAGGACGCGCGAGGGCTGCTCCTGGGAGGTGAGAGAAGCGACGTCGCCGCTGATCTCGGGACGATCTTCGCCGGCGGGCCAGGCAATCAGAACCTGGGGTTCGGCGAACAGCAGTGAACGGTAGCGGTCGGCTTCGCTCTGGAGCCGCTGGATGTCGCTGCGCAGCCCGGTCTCGTTTCGTGCCGCGCGCAGCCGCGTTCGCATCAACAGGATGGCCGCGACGACCGAAAAGCCGAGCAACGACAAAGCCGTCGTCAGCGCCGCGAACTCCTGATGGTTCATGCCGATGAAATTATGCAGGAAAGACAAGTCAGCCGCCTGCGCCGGCCGGGCCAGGCCAAGCCCGGACGCGCCAACGAAAGTTCCCAGGGCTGCCCGCCCGCCGCGTGCCAGCGAGGTGCACGACAGCAAGGTCCGGCGCAACGCCGCGATCACGCCTGACATGATTTACCCCAATCCGCACGACTTCGGGCCCGGCGAAACCCCCCGCCGTGCGCGAATCAAACGACAATATCGCCAAGGAGACTCGAGGGGTAAGAGTCCAGATCGTGAACGTGAATCGTGCCGCCAAAAAATGCGGGATTAATTAGCGCTCGCGTGATTTTTTTAAGAAA
>DATHPL010000244.1:0-7229 GCA_035483915.1 Bradyrhizobium sp. | reverse complement strand
AGGCGCCACCGACGCAAAGGGGCAGCCGGTCAATGGCCTCGGCTTCGTGCGGGCCAACGGGTTCGGCGCAGATTGTTGCCGCGCCGCGCCCTCGGTGATGGAATTTGACGGCAGCGGCAAAATGCTGCGCGCCTGGGGCGGGCCGGCCGATCCCGGCTTTGTCGGCGGCAAATGCAAGGCGGAAGACGGCTGTATCTGGCCGAATGTCGAACACGGTATCTATGTCGACCAGAAGGATAATGTCTGGGTCGCCGGCAATTCCCCCAAAACGGACGAGAAGCCCACTCCGTGGACCACCAACAAGAGCGGCGGCGACGGCTATATCCTGAAGTTCGACAGGGACGGCAATTTCAAGATGCGGATCGGCGGCACGCCGACCGCACCCGACAGCAACAGCAAAGACGGCGGTCTCAACGGCACACCGTTGCTTTATCGGCCCGCGGATATGGTGGTCGATCCCAAGACCAACCGCCTCTATGTTGCCGACGGTTATGCCAACCGCCGCGTCCTGATCGTCGATGCCGATAGTGGAAAATATATCGGGCACTTCGGCGCCTATGGGAGCAACCCAATCGACGATGCGGCCGCGGCCGCCGCCGGCACCTGGCCGCAAGGCTCAGCGAAGGGCGAGACGAAACCGGCGTTTTTCCGCAATCCGGTGCACTGCGTAAAGATCGCGGACGATGGCAAGATTTACGTCTGCGATCGCGGCAACGATCGCATTCAGGTGTTCGACGGCAAGGATCCCTTGCTCGGCAAAGAATGCAGCAATCCCGCCGGTGAAGCCGGCAAATGCGGCTTCGTGACCGAGCGTTTCATCAGCCCGAAAACCTACACCCAGCCGGTGATGCCGGGTACGGCGGTATCGATGAATTTCTCGCCCGATCAGGCGCAAAGCTGTCTCTATATCGGCGACAATACCAATCAGACGATTTACATCCTGGATCGCAACAATCTGGAGCAACTCGGCCGGCTCGGACATGGCGGCCGGATGGCCGGCGATTTCCACTGGCTGCATCAGGTCAGCCTGGACAAGCAGGGGAACATCTATACCGGCGAGGTCGACACCGGAAAACGCGTGCAGAAATTTGTGCGTTTCGGCGCCAATGGCTGTAGCGGCACGGGTACGGCTGCGATCGGCGGCGAAGCGGCGGAACGTCGATAGGTTCTCGCGACAGAGAGTTCTGTCAACGAAGCGTCATTGCGAGCGTAAGCGACCCCGCTTCACTTGCTTTGCAAGCTTCGCCGGGTAGAGTCCGGCGTAGCGCATGAGCGCGGAGACGGAAGCAATCCAGCGAGAAAATACTGGATTGCTTCGTCGCTTCGCTCCTCGCAATGACGGCCGAGAGGGCGCTGTGGGCGCAAGCGCCGCGTAACGGTTCAAACCACCGATCGATGCCGCTCGATGCAGGTCTTCAACACCTCGTCCATCGGCATCGCCCACCAGCCTTCCGAGAATATCTCGATCTCCGAATAGCCGGCGAACCCCTCGGCCTCGACCGCGCTGCGAAGCGATTTGATATCGATCACGCCGTCGCCCATCATGCCACGGTCGTTGAGAATGTCCTTGGTCGGCACCAGCCAGTCGCAGACGTGAAACGCCAGCAGGCGGTCCTTGCCCGCGCGGCGGATTTGCGGAAGCACGTCTGGGTCCCACCAGATGTGGTAGACGTCGAGCGCGACGCCGAGCGCGCCGGTGCGATCGGGATCAAGACGATCGCAGATGTCGAGTGCCTGTTTTGTCGTGTTCACACAGGCGCGATCGGCCGCGTAGGCCGGATGCAGCGGCTCGATCGCGAGCGGAATTTTGGCCCCGCGCGCATATTCCATCATCTCGGCAATGGCGTCTTCGACCTGCCCTCGCGCTGCGATGATGTCTTTGGAGACCGCGCTCCCCGGCCGCGAATATTGCGGCAGGCCGCCGACCACCAGCACGATGCAGGGAGCGCCGAGCGCCTTGGCTTCATCGACGGCGCGGCGGTTATCATCGCGCACCTCAATGCGGCGAACCGTATCAGACGTGAACATGCCGCCGCGGCAATAGCCCGAAAGCTCGAGCCCCGCCTCGCGCACGGCGCGCGCCGCACGATCGAGACCGACCGCGGCGACCTGATCGCGCCAGGGATCGATGGCGCGAATGCCATGCCGCGCGCAGGCATCGATGATCTGGACGAGGTCGCCTTGCTTGCGGACGGTCGCGGTATTGAGCGAGAGCCAGCGGTGATCGGCCGAGAAATCCCGCATCACGCCTCGATACCGTGGACCGCAAGCACGGCCTTCATCCGCCGTGTCGCCAGTTCGGGATTGGCGAGCAATCCCGCCTGATCCGCCAGACGAAACAGCTCGGCCAGGTGCAGCGTCGAGCGCGTGCTTTCCTGCCCGCCGACCATCGTGAAATGATCCTGGTGACCGTTCAGATAGGCCATGAAAACGATGCCGGTTTTGTAGAACCGCGTCGGCGCCTTGAAGATGTGACGCGAGAGCGGCACCGTGGGACCCAGCACGTCGTGGAATCCCTTCGCATCGGAAGCTGCCAGCCGCGACAGCGCATAGGACGCCGCCGGCGCGATCGCATCGAAAATGCCGAGCAGCGCATGTGAGTAGCCCTTGTCGTCGCCGGCGATCAGCTCCGCATAATTGAAATCGTCGCCGGTATACATCTTGACGCCGCCGGCCAGCCGGCGACGCATGTCGATCTCGCGCTGCGCGTCGAGCAACGAGATCTTGACGCCATCGACCTTCGTTACGTTCGCATTGATGATGGCGACCGCGGTATCCATCGCTTTGCCGAGATCGGTCGCACCCCAATAGCCTGATAGCGCGGGATCGAACATGTCGCCGAGCCAGTGGATAATCACGGGCTGAGCTACCTGCGACAGCACGCGATCATAAACTTTTGCGTAGTCGTCGCGGCTGCGGGCGATTTTGGCAAGCGCGCGCGAAGCCATCAAGATGATGCGCCCGCCGGCCTTTTCGATTGCGGCGATCTGCTCTTCATAGGCGCGGATCACGTCGTCGAGGTTTTTGGCATCTTCAATCGCCAGATGATCGGTGCCGGCGCCGGAGAATACCAGCGCCGCCGGACCCCGCGCCTTTGCCGCGCGCACCGAGCGCTGAATCAATTCGAGCGAGGTCGGCCAGTCGAGCCCCATGCCGCGCTGGGCAGTATCCATCGCTTCGGCGACGCCAAGGCCGAGGTCCCAGATATGCTCGCGAAAAGCAATCGTCTTGTCCCAGTCGACGGCCGCCGTCAGCCACGGATCGACATCGGCCAGCGGATTGGACACCACATGCGCGGCCGAGAACGCCACGCGGTTGAGGGTGCCTTCAAGTTTTGCGGGAAAACTCCGCGACGCGGCGAGACGATAGGTTTCTATTCCGCCGCCAGCGGTCGGTAGCTTCAGCGACAACGAGGATGCAGGCATCACCGGCTTGTTCATGAGCCTTCTCCTCACACCTTGATCGGCGCGACGTCTATCCAGCGCTTCTCGCGCCAGCTCTGGAGCGCGCATTCGGCGAGTTGCACGCCCTTGGCGCCTTCGAGCAGCGTGTATTTATACGGCGCGTCCTCGCAGACGTGGCGGATAAACATTTCCCACTGTTCCTTGAAGCCGTTGTCGTAGGTCGTATTCTCCGGCAATTTCTGCCAATCGGAATAGAAATCGTGCAGGCGTTTCTCGTCCGGATTCCAGACCGGCCGCGGCGTCATCTGCCGTGCCTGGATGCTGCAATCGGTGAGACCCGCCACCGCCGAGCCGTGGGTACCGTCGACCTGGAAGGTGACGAGGTCGTCGCGGTAGACCCGCGTCACCCAGCTCATATTGATATGCGCGATCACGCCGCCTTTGAGGCGGAAGGTGGCGTAGGCCGAGTCGTCAGCGGTCGCCTTGTATTTCTTGTTCTGCTCGTCCCAACGCTCCGGAATATCGGTGTTGCCGATGCAGACCACGCTTTCGACCTCGCCGAAAAGATTATCGAGCACGTAGCGCCAGTGGCAGACCATGTCGAGAATGATACCGCCGCCGTCTTCGACGCGGTAATTCCACGACGGCCGCTGTGCCTCCTGCCAGTCGCCCTCGAACACCCAGTAGCCGAACTCGCCGCGCACCGAGAGCATGCGGCCGAAGAATCCGGAATCGCGCAGGAAAGCGAGCTTCTTCAGGCCCGGCAAAAACAGCTTGTCCTGCACCACGCCGTGCTTCAGGCCTTTGCTGTTGCCGAGCTTCACGATTGCAACCGCCTCTTCGAGGTTGGTTGCGGTCGGCTTCTCGCAATAGACGTGCTTGCCTGCGTTGAACGCTCTCGTCAGCAATCCCGGCCGGGCCTGCGTGGTCGCGGCATCGAAAAAAACCGCGTCTTTTTTGTCCGAGAGCGCCGCATCGAGGTCGGTGGTCCAGCGCTCCACCGCAAAGCGCTTGGCGAGCGCCTCGACCTTCCCAGCATCGCGTCCAACCAGGATCGGGTCGGGCATCACGCGATCGCCGTTGGCAAGCTTTACACCCCCCTGATCGCGGATCGCGATGATGGAGCGGATCAAATGCTGGTTGAGCCCCATTCGGCCGGTGACACCGTTCATGATCACGCCGAGGCGTTGCGTCGTCATATCGATTGCTCCTGCAATGTTCTTGCTTTTGGTTGTCGAAAGGCCTGCATGGTCGGCCATAGCGGATGAATGCCGGTCGCAAAGCCCGGCGCGGTCAGCGACTCCGTTAAGAGGTCGCCGTCATGGATGGCGAGCCGAACGCGATTGCCGGCACGCTCATAAAGATCGGGATGCGCGGCAAGGAAGGCATTCGCCTCGTCGGGTGCCGTATCGCCAAAACCATCGACATAGTGATGGCCGTTGCGTTCCGCGTGGGTGACGCCGATGAGCGCCCCCAGCGCCAGATCCTGCTGCACCGAGAGCCCGGCCTGACAGGTCAGGTCCTCGCCCGTGACGAAGAATTTTTCGCTCTCGGTGCTCCATTTGGCGGCACGGGTCGCGTTGATCACCGACTTGTAGATTCCCTTGCACGACTTCGAGGAAATCCCGCGATAGCCAAGCGCTCGCGCCGCGACGAACGCGTTATAGGAATCGTCGGCCTCGTCGATGATGAAATCGTAGACCGCGATTCCGCCGATTGGCGCGGCGCGGGTGAGATCACGCGGCATCGGCTGCTCGATATAAAGAAGCCGGCTTGCGATCGGGGCGAGCGCTGAGTCCTGACCCAGACGATCGACCAAACCCTTCAAATCACCGAGATCGGCATATTGCTCGTTGGCATCCAGCGAGACGCTATAAGGGTAAGGCAGCTTCACCAACTCGCGGCCGATACGGACTAGCCGCGCCGCATCGTTCTCGGGATTTCCAGCCAGCTTGAGTTTGAAATAACGCGCACCGGAATTCTCAAAGCTGTCCGCGATGCCGCCGGCGCCTTCGATCCTGTCGTCGAGGCCGACAGTGTGACGGATCGCAACACGGTCGCGACGGCGGCAGCGGCCTAAAAAGCGCGTGATGTCCTCATTTCTAAGATCAGGCGACATCCGCGCATCGATGCCGGCAATATTGGCCACCATTCCGTCAAAGAAGTTGGCGCCGGCGCCGCGCAGCAGCGCATCGAGAATGGCCTTGTTGATCTCGGCCGGACCGAAGATCGCCGCCAGCGGCGGGATATCTTCCTTCGCACATTTCTCGATCTGCACCGCGATACGGGAGGCGTGATGGCCGAATGCCGTATCGAAGTCCGAACCCGTCAGATAGAGCTGGCTTGCGATCGAAAGCGAGCGTCTCAATTCATCGACGGTTTGTTCGGGCGAAAGCGATGCGCGCTTGTCGAACCATTTCGGCACCATCATCTCGGCGCTGGCGCCGACCGCCCTGCCCTTGCCTTCGATCTCGACCTCGGCGCGCACGAACACCTGCGAGGCCGCCTCGACGACGACCGCGCCGAAACGGAACGGCCGGGCAAAACGCACGGGTCGTTCGAAAAGCGCGATATCCCGCACGGCCAATAGCAGCGGCATCGTTACACCTTTAATCCAGCGGTGCTTGCGTAAAGAAATGCTTGCGAATGCGCTGGACCAGTTCCGAGAACGCCGGATCGCTCATGGCATCAAGCGAGCGCGGGCGCGGCAAGGGAACGTCGTAGATCGCGGCAATCGCGCCGGGCCGTTCGGTCATGACCAGCACGCGATCGGCGAGAAAAACCGCTTCCGGAATCGAATGCGTGATCAGCAGAACGGTCTTTCCGGTCTCGCGCTGGATCCGCATCAATTCAACGTTCATGCGCTCACGCGTCATGGCATCGAGCGCACCGAAGGGCTCGTCCATCAGTACGATCTTGGGGTCGTGCACCAGCGCCCGGCAGATCGAGGCGCGCTGCTGCATGCCGCCGGAGAGTTGCCAGGGCAGCTTCTTTTCGAAACCTTCGAGCCCGACGAGCTTGAGCAACGCCTTCGCCCGCGGCAGATATTCTTCGCGGGACAGCCGCTTCATGTCGATCGGCAACATCACGTTGTTGAGGATGTTGCGCCAGGGCAAAAGCAGCGAATTCTGGAACACGATACCGACATTGCCATGCGGCTTGTCGACCTTCTCGCCCTCGACGAAAATCTCGCCGGTCGACGGCGCCAGCAGCCCCGAGATCATCTTCAGAAGCGTGGATTTGCCACAGCCGGAGGGACCGACCACGACGAAGAATTCGCCGGCGTTGATATGGAAATCGAGCGGCTGGAGCGACGGCACGTCGCCGTCGCGGGAACGATAGGTTTTCGACACACCCGACAATTGAATGCCGGGCGTCGCGGTCGCGCCGCGATCAGCCACGACGCGCAGATGCGCGGCTGAGGGAATGGATGTCTTATTCGCAACGTTCATTTGACGTTCGTTTACCTGATTAACCGTCATTGCGAGGAGCAAAGCGACGAAGCAATCCAGCTCTTATCTTTGTGATACTGGATTGCTTCGCTTCACTCGCAATGACGGAAGTGGTGTCACTTCGGCAGATAGTCTTTAGTGTAAAACGCCTTCGGGTTTTCCTTGGCTTTGGCATCGAGCCCGCCATATTCGACCATCAGGTTGACGCTGTCGGCCATGTTCTGATCGGTAACTTGAAATGGCCGCCTGGCCTTGGTTTCTGGCGTACGGTAGAGCGGGATCGTCAGTTCGAAACCTTGCGTCAGCGTATCGATCTTGCCGCCCTTCGGATTGGCATCGAGGATCGATTGCGCCGCACCCTTCGGGTCCTTCT
>DATHPL010000243.1:0-2246 GCA_035483915.1 Bradyrhizobium sp. | reverse complement strand
TTGCACGGCGGCCGGCGTGCCCTCGGCGAGCTTGCGGCCGAAATTCAGCGCCACCACGTGATCGGCGATCGACATCACGAGGCCCATGTGATGTTCGACCAGCAACACCGTGACGCTGCGATCGTTGCGAATGCGCCGGATCAGATCGCCAAGCGCATAGACCTCTTCGTGGTTGAGGCCGCCGGCCGGTTCGTCAAGCAGCAGGATCTTGGGTTCGGCGGCGAGCGCACGCGCCAGTTCGACGCGCTTCTGGGTGCCGAAGGGCAGGCCCGAAACGGTGGTGTGGGCGACGTCCTCGAGTTCGAGGTAGTTGAGAATTTCCTGAACGCGCGCGTTGAGCGCAGCTTCGTTGCGTCGAATCCCCGGAAGCTTCAGCGCGTCGCTGACGATATCGCTCCGGGTGCGGGCGTGCGCGCCGATGCGGACATTGTCGAACACCGACAGGTTGGAGAAAAGGGCGACATTCTGAAAGGTGCGGCCGATGCCGATTTCGGCGATCCGGTGCGGCGGGCGCTTCAGGATACTCGCGCCCTCCATCCGGATGTCGCCCGCGCTCGGCTGGTAGAGCCGGCTCAGGCAGTTGAAGAGGGTGGTCTTGCCGGCGCCGTTGGGTCCAATCAGGCCCAGGATATGTCCCTGCTGCAGGTCGAAGGACACGCCGTTCAATGCGACAATGCCGCCGAACACGACGCTGACGTCGCAAACCGCGAGCAGGGGCGATGAGGCCTGTGCCGTCTGGGCCTGACTCATCATGCCCCGCACAGGCCGGTTATTGAGCCTGTTGCTCGATCAAAACGGCAAAGGCTACCTGATCCCCTCAACCACACGCGCAACCTTCCCTCCTGCTTTCAGTTTTCGGCCTTCTTGTTTTTTTGCTTGCGGCGCTATTCCGCCGAGGACGGCTTCGATATTCTTGACCATGGCCACCAGACGGGGGCCGATGTCGTTACGCAGCCGGTCCTCCGTAAAGCGGAATGCGGGCGCGCCACAGTTAAACGCATATGGGCCGGTTCCGTCATTGAGCTTTAGTGCTACGCCGACGGCGGCGATGTCATCGTGCCATTCGCCCGCCGAGATCGCAAAGCCATGTTTGGCCATGGTCTCGCCGGCGTGTTCGATGCCGTCGCGCATCTTGGCCCAGCGGACGCCGTAATATTCGCGCAAGTCGCGCAAAAGCGCGTTGCGCTCGTCTTCGGGCAGCGCCCAGAGGTAGGCGCGCCCCATCGCCGTGGTGGCGATCGGAATGCGCGAGCCGACGTCCAATTGGACGCCGAGCGTCATACCGCGGCTCTGGCCGAAATAGATCATGCTGAGGCGGTCGCGGCCACCGATGGCCACCGCGCCACCGGTCTCGCGCATCAATTCTTCGCGGTAGGGTTCCGACAGGTGCCGGACGCCGAGATTGGCGAGCGCGGAATAGCCGAGCGCGAGCGCTGCGGGGGCGAGTTGATATTTCTCGAACCGTGGAACCGGCGTCAGGTAACCGAGCTTGGTGAGGGTGTAGGTCAGCCGGGAAATGGTCGGCTTCGGCAGCTTGGTGCGGGCGGCGATTTCCTGATTGCCGAGAAGGCCATCATTTGGCTGGAATGCGCGCAACACATCAAGACCGCGGGAAAGTGCGACGACGAAACTGCGATCAGTCGCTACTTTCTTGCCTTGACGCTTCATGATCTGTCGCCGACGCTTGCCCGCTACATGAGCAGAATTTACATTCGCCTCCTGAACTCGCGGGTAAGACGGGAGCGAATGGCGCTTTGTTGACAAGGGACGTGCTTCAAAATAACCCTCGCTGTCAAGATGCGGAATTCAATTCCGCAATGCGGAATAAATTGGTAGACTGAAAATAAGCTGCGCAAGAACAGGCGATCCAGGGAGAATGCCGTGAACGAAGTGGTCAGGCTTGAGCGTCATGACGTGGTTGCCATCGTCACGGTCGACAGTCCTCCGGTGAACGCGCTGAGCGCGGCGGTGCGCGGCGGCATCAAGGATTGCGTCAAGCGCGCGATTGCCGATCCGGAAGTGAAGGCGATCGTTTTGACCTGCGCCGGGCGCACCTTTATCGCGGGCGCCGACATCACCGAGTTCGGCAAGCCGCCGGTTCCACCCAGCCTTCACGAAGTGCTGGCCGAGATCGAGAACTCGCCGAAGCCTGTTATCGCAGCGATTCACGGCACCGCGCTTGGCGGTGGGCTTGAGGTCGCGCTCGCCTGTCATTACCGCGTCGCAACCAAGGAAGCCCGGTTGGG
>DATHPL010000242.1:0-4419 GCA_035483915.1 Bradyrhizobium sp. | reverse complement strand
TCTCGATCTGTTCCGTCGTATGCGCGCCGGCGAGTTCCCCAACCATGCGCGCGTGCTGCGCGCCAAGATCGACATGGCCTCGGGCAATATCAATCTGCGCGATCCGGTGCTCTATCGCATCCTGCATGCCGAGCATCCGCGCACCGGCAAGACCTGGAACATTTATCCGAGCTACGACTTCGCCCACGGCCAATCCGACGCCATCGAGGGCGTCACGCATTCGATCTGCACGCTTGAATTCGAGGATCACCGGCCGCTCTATGACTGGTTCCTGGCCAACCTGCCGGTGCCATCGCACCCGCATCAATACGAGTTCGCGCGTCTCAATCTGACTTACACGGTTCTGTCGAAGCGCGTGCTCACCGAGCTTGTGCGCGGCGGCTATGTCTCGGGCTGGGACGATCCGCGCATGCCGACGCTTGCGGGACTGCGGCGGCGCGGCGTGCCGCCGGCGGCGGTGCGTGATTTCGTCAAGCGGATCGGCGTCGCCAAGGCCAACAGCACTGTCGACGTCGGCATGTTCGAATTCTCGATCCGCGAGCATCTCAACAAGACGGCGCAGCGGCGTATGGCGGTGTTAAAGCCGCTCAAAGTCACGATCGAGAATTATCCGGAAGGCGGAAGCGAGGACGTCGAGGCGGTCAACCATCCCGAGGATCCGGCCGCCGGCAGCCGCCGCGTCCGTTTCGGCCGCGAGCTTTTCATCGAGCGCGACGACTTTATGGAGAACCCGCCGAAAAAATTCTTCCGCCTATCGCCCGGCACGGAGGTACGCCTACGCTACGCCTATTTCATCACCTGCCGCGAGGTGGTGAAGAACGCGGCCGGCGAGGTGGTCGAACTGCGTTGCACCTACGATCCGGCGACCAAGGGCGGCAATGCGCCGGACGGCCGCAAAGTGAAAGCGACCATGCATTGGGTGTCAGCGAAGGATTCCGTTGCCGCGGAGGTGCGGCTCTACAATCAGCTCTTCACCAAGCCCGATCCGAACCCGGCCGACTTCACCAACGAGATCAATCCCAACTCGCTGGAAGTGATTGCGGATGCGCGCGTCGAGCCGGTCTTGGCGGCGAGCAATTCGAGCGACCCTGTCCAGTTCGAACGCCAGGGCTATTTCTGCCCGGACAAGGATTCGTCGCCAGACCGGCTCGTGTTCAACCGCACTGTCGGCCTGCGCGATACCTGGGCGAAGGTTTCCGGGGGTGCCTAGAGCCACTCCGACTGACGAAATTGGGCTGCAAGGAGGCTCCGACTTATGCGAGCAGAGCCTGGTTTTTTACGTGTGTATTAGTGCAATAATATCAAGGTTTTCAGTGTTATGATTTCAGGTGGCGCTTCCGATTTTGGTCTGCTGCAGGCTTGAGGCTTGGTCAAGTAGCAATCGAATAGCGATTGGATAGTCACGGCAGTAGCGAAAATTTAGCAATTAATAGGCAAATAAAACGGCGGGACATTTGCGGGTCGGGAATCCGAGATTCGCGATTCGCTCTCCGCAGCGGTCCAGATGGACGCAAGCGCACCGCGCTGCGGAATCCGTGGCGACAAAGTCAGAGGCCGGGGAATGAAACATGCTCAGAGGCTCCAGGCCCGGCGAGCGCCGCGGGGGACGAAAGCTTGACACGCCGAACAGACGAACGCTCCTGACCGACAGTATCCTGGCGATCGGGCTAGACCACCCAACTGCATCGCGGCATTCGCTTGTCCTTAAACTGGTCAAGGACCGAAAGCTGCCGGCTGATACACGGATGGCGATAGCGCCAAATGCTTCCCGGCAAACCGGAGGCCGTCCGGCCGGACGCGGCGGCCGCGCGGTTCGGCCGGCATCCAGTCAACAATTGAGCAGGGTACCAGCGCCAAAGTGAGCTCAGCCGAGGCTCCCAAGGGTACTCAAACGGCGGCCGTCCAAGACTGGAATCCTCAGGTGCTCGACGCCTTATTTGGCATTGTCCAGGATGTCACGGCGGATCCCAAAGCGCGGCGAAAAGCGGCGCTGAAAATCGCAGAATTTCTGCTGCCCAAAACCGCCAAGAAGGCGAAAGCACTCCCGGACGAATATGGATTCGCAATTAACCCGGATCTTGCCAGAAAATATCGCCACCTGCGACGGGAGCTTGTGTTTCTCCGGGTTGGGCGGACGCGCAACATCCCTGCCGTCGTACAAAAGATCGAAGAATTGACAGTGCGGGTGAATGCGATCCGGCGGCGGCTTCCATTACCGTCTCCAAGCAAATACGGCATCAGAGAAAGCCAACGGGACCTCACCAGATTGGAGGAACTCGCCGAACTGCGCGGTAACGGTGCCGGTCTTACCGAGTCGGAGGCTGCCGAGGAAGCGCATCTGTGGGCACGTCTCGATACGTTCCGTCACAGCCCCGAACAAACGGCGCGCAGCCGCCTCAAGGCACTCGAGGACACAGAGCGGCGTTTCGAAATGGGGCATCGGAACGGATATTCCGGCGCGCCGCCACTCACGCCCAAAGATCGAGACGAACTTGAACTTTTGCGGCGGCTTTATCCGGAACCGATATCAAACCCCTCACACTCTGGCAGTGACGAGTCTGAAATGTTTCACGGTCACCCTCACTGACCGATTTATGGGTCGCGGATGACTGCAAGCTCAGGCCGCAAGCGCAGATGATGGTCTGTTAGGTAAGATCAAGATGGACCGGCTGTTCATTCCAACGCGCACGTGAGAGGCCACGGTTGAATATCGCGCCGATTTGGCGGCACTGGCAATGGCTTGCGGAATAGCTGCTTCGGGCGCCTCCTATGTAGACTTTTTTAACCGCACCCCCGGGCCCTCCTTTTCACTTCCATCGATGAACTCGACGCCTGCCGCCTCGAGCGCGCGGCGGATGGCGAGGTCATTTGCCGCCGTGAGCTTGGTTTCATTGTCACGCAATTCGGCGCGCCGGATGGTGGCGACCCCGAGTGCGCTTTCGCGCGCCAGATCTTCGGCACTCCAGCGGATGAGGGCGCGGGCGGCACGGATCTGCGCGCTGGTGAGCGCCGGTGGGTGACTCAAAGATTTTGTCGGAGGTCTTGCGGACATGCCGGTGCGTACCTATTTCATATCATATGATTGTAATAATATCGTACTGCGGTTACCGGTGCAAGCTGCTTAGGGAGGGAAGAAAAGTGACAAAAAGCGATGTGTGGAAAAGGAGTTCGGGGGAGCGCAGGCATTTTGTCGGCGGCTCAGACGCCCGGATCATCATGGGAACCGATGAGGAGGCCTTGATCCGGCTGTGGCGGGAAAAGCGCGGGGAGGTCCAGCCGGAGGACCTGTCGGGCAATCTAATTGTCCAGCTTGGGCTCGCGACGGAGGACCTCAATCGGCGCTGGTACGAGGCCAATACCGGGCAAATGGTCGTGGACGTGCAGCGGCGGGTCTTTCACCCGGCGCTGCGCTGGATGGCCGCGACTTTGGACGGCCGGGTCGAAGGCAGCGACGCGGTGTTCGAGTCGAAGTTCATGCTGCCCTGGTCGTTCTCGGAAGAAGCGGCCGCCGCCAAATACATGGCGCAGCTGCAGCACAATATGTGGGTCGTGGCGGCGCGGACCGCGGTGCTCTCGATCATCACCGGCGGCGGGAAGTGGGTCGAGATCCTGGCCCATGCCGATCCGCTCTATCAGCATCTGGTTGTCACGGCGGAGCGGAAGTTCTGGCGCTGTGTCGAGACTGGGGAGCCGCCACAGCTGTTTGGGGTCGATCCGCCGAAGCCAAAGATGGATGCCATTCGCATTGTCGACATGAGCGCGTCCAATGCCTGGGCGGAGTTCGCAGCCGTCTTTGCCGAGACCCGATCAGCCTATCTCGACCATGAGCGGGCCAAGGCTGAGCTCAAGGGACTCATGCCGGAGGACGCCAAGGAAGCGATCGGGCATGGCGTTCGGGGGAAGCGCTCAAAATCCGGAGCAGTGAGTTTTGACCTTCTCAAAGGCGAGGAGGGCAGTAGCCATGCAACGGTCTAGTCAGTCGATCGCTTCATTGGCCGCGGCGCTCGCCAAAGCGCAGGTTGAACTCTCTAATCCCGAGAAATCCCTGATCGGTTCGATGGCCAAGCACCAAATGCGCCGGAGCGACTGTTCCGGTATGCCTCGCTCGCGAGCGGTCTTGAGATCGTGCGCAAGACGCTCGGCCAGCATGAGATCGCGACCGTCCAGACCACGGCGATCGATCAAGCCTCCGGCATCGTCAATCTGACCACGGTTCTGGCTCACGCCTCAGGCGAATGGATCGCTTCCGACTGGCCGGTCTGCCCGATCAGCGAGACCGCGGCCCCGCATCGGATGGGCGCGGCGCTCACCTATGCACGGCGCTATGCACTATTCACGCTTGTCGGCATTGCCGGGGAAGACGATCTCGATGCGCCGGATCTCGTCGCACCAACACCGCAGACGAAGCCATCGGGCCCG
>DATHPL010000241.1:0-5291 GCA_035483915.1 Bradyrhizobium sp. | reverse complement strand
TGCGGCGAACACTCACGTTAGCCCGAGCAGAGGAGGTTCGATGACTCCACCTGCAAAACGTGCCGCGGTGACCGCTTCTGCACCGGTTCGGGCAGCAGCGTAGCGGCTAACATACGAACACCGTCCCGAGAGCGGCCTATGGCCCACATCAGTAGGGCAAGGGCCAATTGGCCCCTCTCGGAGTGGATTGCCGGCCGCTTCCGCCAACCCCCAATTCGTCGATCACGTCCCGTCGTTTTGCCGGCTTGTGCGCGGACAGGGTGATTAGCCTCGTGTGCTGCACGACGTCGTCCTGAGCGTACACAGGCGGAAGCGGCCTCGCAGCTTATCGGCAGAGCACAACTCATAAACAGCAAAAGCCGGCGACGCGAGAAGATGGCCTTCGTGATCTTCTTCGCTTTGATCGCTGAGTCCGCAACGCTCGATGCTAGAAATGTGACAGTTGCTGGTGTCGGTATCGGGCCGGGAGCGTGCGTGAATCCAAATTCTGGGTGATCAGCACTTTTCGCGTGATTTTGGCGTGCTATTCTCAAGCCCGATCCGGGACAACAATCCGGGCGGGAGGGAGCCATGCAACGGGGATTTTGGGCGTATTGCGCCTGCGTGCTTGTGACCGGAGGGGGCCTGTTGGCCGGTACGCTCACAGCTCGCGCCGCGGGCGATGATGCCAACATATGCATCAAGGAATCCGGCGATGCGGCGATCGACGCCTGTTCGCGCGCCATCCAGTCCAGGCGCTATACCGGCCATGTGCTGGCGCGCCAATATCTTAGCCGCGGTGTCGAGCGGGGGGCCAAGCAGGATTATGACGTTGCGCTTACGGATTTCGCCGAAGCCCTGAAGGTCGACAAGAAATATGCCGACGCCTTCTACAACCGTTGCGCCATCTACAATTTCAAAAAAGAATACGATTCCGCCATCACGGAATGCAGCCAGGCCATCAAGCTGGGCCCCAGCGCCGACGCGACGATGGCGGGCGGCAGCGAGCGTCTTGGCAAGGATCATGCTTTGTCCGATTATTACACCGAACGCGGTTTCGCTTTTTTCCAAAAGGATGACGCCATCCACGCCTTCGTCGACCTCGATAATGCCATCCGCCTCAACCCCAATAACGGACGGGCGCTGAAGACCCGTGGGCTGGCCTACGAGGCCAAGGGCGATTCCCGCGCCACCGCCGACCTCGCCTCGGCCAAGCTGCTCGGCGAATGAGTACTGGTTTCATGACGCAAGCAAACCCGAAGGACCACTGGGAAGCGGTCTACACCACCACCAAGGATGAAGCCGACGTCAGCTGGTTTCAGGATAGCCCCGTGCCCTCGCTCGAACTGATCGAACAGACGCGGCCGAACCATGACGCGGCCATCATCGATGTCGGTGGCGGGGCCTCGCGCCTGGCCGACGGCCTTCTGGAGCGCGGCTTCCGCCGCGTCACGGTGCTGGACATTTCCGCGGCCGCGCTCGATCTCGCGGCGTTACGGCTCGGCCGCCGCGCCAGCGAAGTCCAGTGGATAGTCGACGACGTGACGGCATGGGAGCCTGCGCAGCGCTTCGACATCTGGCACGACCGGGCCGCGTTTCATTTTCTGGTCGAGGCGGCCGACCGTGCGGCCTATATCGCGCGGCTGAAGCAGGCGCTCGTCCCCGGCGGTTATGCCATCATCGGAAGTTTCGCTGCCGATGGTCCGGAAACCTGCAGCGGGCTGCCGGTCCATCGTTACGATGCGGCGGGATTGGCCAGGGAATTGGGCGAGGACTTTGCCCTGGTCGATTCCCGCCCACACGATCACGCCACGCCCTGGAATGCCCAGCAGCGCTTTCAGTTCTCGATGTTTCGACGGCGTGGCGGAGCCTAGGACCGCTTTACTGGAAGGTCGCGGAGGCGACCCACGGCTGCTGCGACACAAAGCGCGGCACCGTCCGCGGGATCGGCAGCGGCACGGTCTTCGGCGGCGCGTCCGCGTGTCCCTTTCCGGCTGCCGCAAGCAGGGATTTCGGATGGCCCGGCTTCTCGGCCCGCTTCAAAGGCGGAAGGTCAGGGAAGTTCCGGTCGTCTTTTTGGCCGCGGAAAAACAGAATGCCGCGGTCGACATAGGGCGCCGTGAATTTCTGGTCGAGTTGGGTCACCTGGTCGGGATTGACCATCACCGCAGCGAGGCTACCGCCGCCGAGGGTTGAAACGTCGCGGCCGTGAACGGCGGTCGCGGCGTCGGGTGCGGGATCAGAACCGGCGGTGCCGGACGGCGCAGTGTTTTCCGTATCGACCGCTGCCATCGCCATGGCGTTCACGAGGGCCACGGCGGAGCCATCGGTCCTGGCGGCGATAAAGGCGTTCACCGCGGCCGGATCCGGCGCATCCGCCGAACTGACGGCGGCGATGCTGTCCGAAAGCCGCGACCTGAGGTCGATCGCATTGGCGGAAGCGTGCGAAACCGTCAGGCTGCCGACGGGATTCACCAGCGCTACCGACATGTGCATGAACAGGAGATAGCCGCCCATGCTCACGATCGAGAGGGATGCAAAGGCGAGCACGCCGGAGGCGATCTTGTGAATTTTCGCCGCGATCGGATGCGCAGCCGCCGGGTCTTTCTCCTGCTGGGCGAGCACCAGCAAGTGGTCGTAAACCGCGCGCTGATCCTTGTCCAAAAGGATTTCGTTGGCGCGGACGATCTGGCGGAATCTGATCGCGGCATCCGGATCGTCAGGACGCAAATCCGGATGCGCGCTCTTGACGGCCCTGCGAAACGCAGTCCTCAGGGTCTCGGCATCGTCGTGTGGAAGAGCCCCAAGCAAATCGTAAAGCGTATCCATTGCGCTCTCGCTGCAGGATTCACTCGCCCCCCGTCTGAAATTCCTGCGCGAAATTTACTGCGGAGTACGCGTCAACCAAATTCACCGCATAAAAATGATGTTGATCTATCAGGGCAAAAAAATGGCTTTATGACTTGACGCCAAAAAAGCTTTCGCAATCGGGGCTTGTTTGGTTAACGAAGCGTGCTCCGTCGATGGATTGCCCATGCGATACCGCAATCTCGCGCCGGTTGCGGCAAAAGCAAGGCGAAGCTACGACGGGATTTGGCCTCAAGCCTCAGTTGCAAAGCTTCGGCTCCGAAGTTTCATCAAAGCTTCACAAAACCAGCCGATCACCCGGCCATTAAAGCCCAAGCCGGTCGCGAAGCCGGCCGACCAGGACGGCGCTTCTGACCGCGACCGGCCATGCCGCATGAAAGCGGATCGGCCGGATGGCGGTCACGGGCATGTCGATCGGTGTTGTTTCGCCGCCGGTCAGGCGCCTGGCCAGCTGTTGTCCCATCGCGGTCGCGAGCGCCACGCCGCGGCCATTGCAGCCGAGATAAGCGAGCAGGCCCGATGCCGGTTCGTGCACATGCGGATAGTGATCGGCGGTCATGGCCAGGCGGCTATTCCAGCCGTGGGTCCAGGCGATGCCGGCAAGCGCAGGCCACAGCCGCTCCGCATAGCGCATGAGGTAGGCGACCGCGTTGGGATCGCGGATCCAGTGCATCGGGCCGCGTCCTCCCATCAATAGCCGGTTCGACGTATCGATGCGGTAGTAGACGGTGATGTGGCCGCTCTCGTAGAGCACCGAACGGGTCGGCATGATCTCGCGTGCGACGTCGTCGGGTAGCGGCGCAGTGGCGGCGATCGAACTGAACAGGGGGACGATGGTGCGTCCAAGACCGGGCCACAGATCGTCCGAAAAGCCGTTGGTGGCGATCAGGACCTTGTCGGCGCGAACAATCGCGCGCGGCGTCTCGATCCGCCATCGCGTGCCTTCGCGCGAAAGCGATATCGCCGGCGTCTGGGCGTAAATCGCAGCACCCGCCGCCAGCACCGCGCGAGCGAGGCCGCGGGCGTAATTCAGCGGATGGACGTCGCCGCCCCTCGCATCGAACATGGCGCGGACATAGCGATCCGTGCCGGTCATTTGGCGCACCTCATGGCGATCGAGCAGGCGCACCGGCATGCCGCGGCCGATACACTGCGCCGCCGTGGCCTCAACCGCGCGGGCGTGGCTCTCGTGGTAGGCGGCGCGCAGGGTCCCGTTCTGGCGGGCGTCGCAGGCGATACCAAGCCGGCGGATCAATTCGAGTGTGAAGACCGGCGTGTTGTAGGAAAACGCGATCATGCGCGCTCCGAGATCGGGGCCGAATTCGGCCTCGACCGTATCGGGATCGAGCTTCAAGCCTGGATTGAGCTGGCCGCCATTGTTGCCGGAGGCGCCCCAGCCGGGCTCGCGCGCTTCCAGCACGATCGCTTCGATGCCCTGTTCGGCGAGATGCAACGCGGTCGAGAGGCCGGCAAAGCCGCCGCCGACGATTGCAACGGCCACGTTGCGATCGGCCTCGAGCGGCGGCAGTTGAAGCGGTGGCACGGCGGTTGCCGCGTAGAGGCTGGGCGGCAAGGGAAGGGAGTTCATCGCGGTTGTTGTCATGTCGACGTCATAAGGGATGCAGCACGCGGCGCAAAAAATCCTGCGTTCGGGGATGTTGCGGCTGGCTGAGCAGCGATTTGGCCGTGCCCTGTTCGACGACGACCCCGCCGTCGATGAACAGCACGCGGTCGGCGACCTCGCGGGCAAATCCCATCTCGTGGGTGACGACCAGCATCGTCATGCCGTCCTCGGCCAATTTACGCATCACCGACAGGACGTCGCCGACCAGTTCGGGATCGAGCGCCGAGGTCGGCTCATCGAACAGGATCGCGCTCGGCTGCATCGCGAGCGCGCGCGCGATCGCGACCCGCTGTTGCTGGCCGCCGGAAAGTTGTGCGGGAAACGCATCGGCCTTGCCGGCGAGGCCGACCTTCGCCAGCAGTTCATGGCCGCGCGCGATCGCGTCACGGCGCGGTTCGCGCTTCACATGGATCGGGCCCTCGATGACGTTCTCCAGCGCGGAGCGGTGGGGGAACAGGTTGAAGCGCTGGAACACCATCGACACCTTGGTGCGGATGGCTTGGATCGAGGAGTTCTGGCGTTCGACGCGCGTCCCCTCGACCAGAACCTCGCCGGCTTCATAGCTCTCCAGCCCGTTGACGCAGCGCAGGATCGTCGATTTCCCCGAGCCTGACGGGCCGATGATACAGACGACCTCGCTTTTGCCGACCGAAGCCGTGATGCCCTTGAGCACCTCGAGCTTGCCGAAGCTTTTGTGAACGTCGCGAAGCTCGATCATCCCTTTATCATCCCTTGCCCGACTTCTTCTCGAAGTGCCGAACCAGAAGGATGAGCGGGATGCTCATGGTGAGATACATCAGCGCCACCAGCGTGAACACGC
>DATHPL010000240.1:0-14508 GCA_035483915.1 Bradyrhizobium sp. | reverse complement strand
GAGCCCGGCACGACGGGAATGCCGAGGCGCTTGGCGGTCTTCTTGGCCTCGATCTTGTCGCCCATCAGGCGGATATGCTCGGCCTTGGGTCCGATGAAATGCAGATTGTGATCGGCGAGGATTTCGGCAAAGCGCGCGTTTTCCGACAGGAATCCGTAGCCGGGATGCACCGCGTCCGCGCCGGTGATTTCGCAGGCCGCGAGCAGCGCGGGCACGTTGAGGTAGCTGTCCTTTGACGGCGGCGGCCCGATGCAGACACTCTCATCGGCGAGCCGCACATGCATGGCGTCGGCGTCGGCAGTGGAATGCACCGCCACCGTCGCGATACCAAGCTCCTTGCACGCGCGCAGAATCCGCAGTGCGATTTCGCCGCGATTGGCTATGAGGATTTTATCGAACATGCGGTTCCAAAGGCGAAGGGCGAATAGCGAGTGACGAATGGCAACGGAACACTCTATTCGCTATTCGCCACTCGCTATTCGCGTCTACTCGATTATGACCAGCGGCTCGCCGAATTCCACCGGTTGGCCATCCTCGACGAGAATCTGTGTGACGGTGCCGGCCCGCGGGGAAGGAATCTGGTTCATCGTCTTCATGGCTTCGATGATGAGCAGGGTCTGCCCCACCGACACCTTGGAGCCGACCTCGATGAAGGGCTTCGCGCCGGGCTCGGAAGCCCAGTAGGCCGTGCCGACCATCGGCGAGGGCACGGCACCGGGATGCTTGGCCATGTCGGCTGCGGGAGCCGTCACGGCTGTTGCCGGCAGTGACGCCGGTGCGGAGGCGACCGGCGCGGCCGCCGGCACTGAAGCGGCAATGCTGACATTGCGCGCCACGCGCACCCTCAAGCCTGCGCGCTCGATCTCGATTTCGGTCAGGCTGGTTTCGTCGAGCAACAAAGCGAGTTCGCGAATGAGCGCTCCGTCGCTGGTTGCGAACTTTGCGGCTGCTTTGTCCTCAGGCTGGCGCGCCATGATCTTGATCCGGAACTCTCTATCTCGTGGTTTAAGGGGCCCCGTCGGGCCTTAAGCTTTCAGGTCTCGATTTTTCAGATCTTGGCTTTGACGCCGAGCTTGGCCGCAAGGCCGCTGATCGCAAGGCGGTAGCCGTCAATGCCGAAACCCGCAAGTGTCGCGAAGGCGGCCCGGGCGGTAAATGAATGGTGGCGGAAGCTCTCGCGGGCGTGGATGTTGCTGATGTGGACCTCGACCGTCGGGATTTTCACCGCGACCAGCGCATCGTGGAGCGCGATCGAGGTGTGCGAATAGGCACCCGCATTGAGGACGATGCCAGCGGCCTTTTTGGCGTGGGCTTCGTGGATGAAGTCGATCAGCTCACCCTCCCGGTTCGACTGCCGGCAATCGGCCTTGAGACCGAATTTGGCACACGCTTCCGCGCACAACTTCTCGACGTCGGCGAGCGTGGCGTGGCCGTAGGTTTCGGGCTCGCGGGTTCCCAACAGATTGAGGTTTGGGCCGTTAAGCACGTAAATCGTGTCGGCAGCGGTCTTGGCCATCCATATCCCGGTGATGTGGTGGTGATGGCGCGGTTATAGGTAACTCTAGGGCGGGAGGGAAGCCTTAAGCCCCGCTGGGGTGGGCCTCAAATGCCTCATCTACTTGGTGAAAACCCCGACAGAATCGATGGAAACCATTCATTAACCATAAAGAGTGGTGTAGCGCCGCCCGGGCCAGATGCCGGGCGGGAGCGCCCAAAACGAACAGGGCGGGCCTCAACGGCCCGCCCCGGATTCGCGAATTTCAGGATCGAGATCAGGCGTCGAGCACGGCGACGATCTCAAGGGTTCGCGGATCTACCACCACGATTTGGTCGCGGACGAGGAAAAACTCATAACCTCGCCAATCCGGATAGTACGTCACGATTTCGGCCGGAAGCGGATGGAAGCCGACGTCGCGGGGAACGCGGGTGCCAACCGAGATCGCGAAGTTGACGTTGGTCACCGGCGACACGTGCTGATCACGGATCACGGTCGTGATCTTGGTGCGCTGTTCGGTCGAGAGCTTGGCTCCAGCGCCCGCCTGTCCGACGGTTTGCGAACGTTCTTCCTGTTTCGCGCCGGCAGTGGTGCTGTTTTCGCGGCCTTCAGCCTTCTGGTTGGTGTTACGCTCCTGGCCTTCGGCCTTCATGTCCTTGCCGCTACGCTCATCGCGGCTCTCGGCTTTCATGTCCTTGCCCGCGGCGCCCTTTTCATTCTGCGAGTTCATGCTCTTGGATCGCTCGCCTGGGCTGTTTTCCTGAGCCGATTTCTGGCCGGTCGATTTTTCACCCATCGCACCTCGTTCGCCGCCGGACTTCATGTCCTGCTGCGCGCTACGATTGGCCGCGCCGCCCTTTTCCTCGGACTGGCTGGCCTTCATACCGGGCGAACCTTCATGGCTGGCTGCGCCAGACGACGGTGAAGCGGCAGGCGCCGACGGTGCGCTCTGCTGCATTCCGGTGCCACCGGCGGCTCCGCCTTCGCGACCGCCGCCCATGCCTTGCGCATTGGCAAGACCTGTTCCCGCGATCAACGCCGCGGTCGCTGCGGTGATCATCAAACGATTAATCATCGAAATTCCTCCTCACGAGTTTGCACTGCCCGGCCGACAACGAAGGGAGGGTGGCGATGTTCCGTGGTTTCCTCGGTTCCGTAAAGTTTGTTTGATGAACGGCAGATAAACGCCGCGCGCTGCAAAAAGCCTGCAAAAAAAGAGGCCGGCGAAATCGCCGGCCTCTTGCTTCAAAGGATCGTCAAAGGATCGTCGCTTGATGTGCGACTCTGTGCCGCTGGACTAGCAGGCCGCCTTGCCGCAGCGGGCGACGCCGATTTTTTCTTTCAGGCCGTCGAGACCGATGGCGCCGACAACCACCTGCTTTCCGATGACGTAACTTGGCGTGCCGTTCATACCCATCGATTCGGCGAGCTTGAAGTTCTCCTCAATGGTGGCCTTCACTTCCGGGCTTGCCATGTCCTTTTCGATGCGAGCAACGTCAAGCCCGGCATCCTTCGCGACTGCCAACGCCCGCGCCTTGTCGGCCGCGCCGCGGCCGCCGAGCAGCTTCTGATGGAAGTCGAGATATTTGGCGCCGCCGGGATCCTGCATCCGCACGGCGACCGCGACCTTCGCTGCCTCCACCGAACCTTCGCTCAACACCGGAAACTCCTTCAACACCACCTTGAGCTTGGGGTCGGACTTCATGAGATCGAGCATGTCGGACATTGCTCGCTTGCAGTAGCCGCAATTGTAATCGAAGAACTCGACGAAGGTGACGTCGCCGTTCTTGTTGCCGAGCGTGACGTTACGGGGCGAGTTGAAGATCGCGTCCGAGTTCTGGACAATGCTCGCTTCGTGCTTCTGGTCTTCGGCGGCGGCCTGGCGCTTGTTCAGCTCGGTCATCGCTTCTTCGAGCACTTCGGGATGGCTGACCAGATAGTTCTTCACGATGGTCTCGATCTCGCCGCGCTGGCCGTCGGAGAAGGTCTGCGCCGAAGCAGTTTGAGGTGCTGCAATGATTGCCAGCGCGAAAAGAGCGGGAGAGAGCAGGCGGAACGGGGACATTCGATGATTCCTCGGGTTTTCTCTAAATCGGGTTCATTATTGGTTCGCATCAGAATCGGGTTGGCGCCCTGGGCCTAAAAAGCGACCTGTTCGATTTTGAGATGATTGCGATGATCCTGTCTCAAACTGAAATTTGGGTGCGTCTTTCCTTTGTCCTGCGGGCAACTTGGCTGAAACAATATCGTCCGCTTTGACCCATCCCGGCGTGCCGACGGCAAATCGGGTCTTGGCGCGAGAGGCGAGGTCTTTCGCGGTCTTGTTGTCTCCGCGCAAGAACGCCGCTTGTGCCGACGCAAGATCGGCTTCTGCGAGATCTCCCTTTCGGGCATAGGCCATGGCCAATTGAGTATAACCGATCGGTTGCTCGGTCTCATGCGCCATCGCGTTGCGCAAAATGTTGATCGCTTCCTCCGTGTAGGCCTTGTTATCGGCCGCTACGAGCGCCTGCCCAAGTAAAATCTCGATGAGCGGGGCGTTATTGGACAGAGCCACGGCCTTGCGCAGCGCCGGAATAGCCTCCACGGGCCTCGCGCCTTCCAGCAGCGCCTGGCCGCGCAATTCATAGAAATAGGGGTTGTTGGGCTGGGCCTGGATCAACGAGTCGATCTGGCCGAGCGCGTTGTTCAAGTCGCCATGAAGATAGGTCGCGATCGCGTGCGCATAGCGCGCCGGCAGGCTGGTATTGGAGAGCGGATAGCGCCGATAGACGCTGTCCGGACGTTCCAGAAAGCCGGAAATCTTGGCGCGCATCATATCGTGACGCAATTGCAGCGCGGGATCGTCCTTCTTGTCCCAGTAGGGGCTGGTGCGCGCGATTTCTTCGAGTGCTGCGACGCGTTCGGCCGGCATCGGGTGCGACTGGTAATAGGGGTCGGCGCCATGGGCCGAGAAAAGGCTGTCGTTGGTGAAGCGCTTGAAGGTTTCGTACATGCCCTTCGCGGATTGACCGGTCGCGGTCAGGAATTTGACCCCGGCGCGGTCGGCGCTCTCTTCTTGCTGGCGCTGATACGAGAGCATGTTGCGCATGATCACGGTCTGGGGCGCTGAAATCGCAGCCGCGCCCGCATCCGCCATACCGGTGCCGCCGCCCCTTGAACCGGCCAAGAGAGCGCCGGCGCCAAGCACCATCGCGATGATCATCTGCGTCTGAGCCTGGGCCAATTGCTCGCGCAACCGGGCCAGATGGCCACCTGCCAAATGGCCGGTTTCGTGTGCCAGCACCCCGATGATCTGGTTCGGGGTCTCCGATTGCAGCAATGCACCGTGGTTCACGAAAATGCGATGGCCGTCCGCGACAAACGCGTTGAATACGGGCTGATTGATGATCGTGACCTGGATATTCTGCTTCTCGAGGTTCGCGACGCGTAGGATCGGCCGCGTATAATCGCGCAGCAGCTGTTCGCTCTCGGTGTCGCGCAGGATCCCAAGCTTCTCCTCCTGGGCGAAGGCGGCCGTCGGCGCGGCCAGGAGAGCGACGGCCGTGGCGATCGCGGTCAGTTTGGTCGTTTTCCGGAGCAGGGCGAGGCGCAGCAGCATCAAGCAATCTTTATTGATTGGCGGCGGGTTTGATACGGGATATGCCCTAACAATCCGCGGAATAAGGCTAGTGTGGGGCGGCAGTTCCAACGCCCGTAAAGCTCTTTCCCGAAACACGACAAAATGCCAGAGCCGGAACACCAATCCAGTAGCAGAAATCGATGCTTGAAGCGACATTGAGAGAACGAGCCAAAGGTCTTTTGACAGCCGCGTCCGGACGTAGCGACGTCCCGCCCTTCATGGTGATGGACGTCATGGCGGCCGCCGCCCGTATCGAGGCGGCTGGCGGTCATGTGATTCACATGGAAGTCGGGCAACCGGCCGCATCGGCGCCGAAAGCCGCCATTCAGGCGGCGCGCGCCGCACTGGACTCACGGATCGACTACACCGCCGCGCTCGGAACCCCGAGCTTAAGGGAGCGAATTGCCCGCCATTACCGCGAAAGCTATGGCTTTGCCGTCGATTCCAGCCGGATCGTCGTTACCACGGGTTCTTCGGCTGCCTTCATTTTAGCCTTTATGGCGATGTTCGAACCCGGCGACCGGGTCGCGGTGACTGTTCCCGGTTACCCGCCGTACCGGCATATTCTCACGGCGCTCGGCTGCGAGCCGGTGTTGATCGAGACAACGAGCGAAACCCGGCACGCCCTGACCGGCGAAGCCTTGCTCGCCGCGCACCACAAGGCGCCGCTGAAGGGTGTGCTGGTTGCAAGCCCGGCCAATCCGACTGGCACCATGATGTCGCGGGAGGCGTTGAGCGGGCTGATTTCGGCCGCCGAAAGCGCCGGCATCCGATTCATCTCCGATGAAATCTATCATGGCCTCGACTATGCGTTCCCGGCGGTGACGGCAGCGGAACTCTCCGCCGATGCGCTCGTGATCAATTCCTTCTCGAAATACTTCTGCATGACCGGCTGGCGCGTCGGTTGGATGGTAGTGCCCGAGCCGCTGGTGCGTCCGATCGAGCGGCTGCAGCAAAATCTCTCCATTTCGGTGCCGACGCTGTCGCAGATCGCGGCGGAAGCTGCCTTCGACGGCAAGCCTGAGATGGAGGAGGTGAAGCGCGCCTATCTGGAAAACCGGCGTATCCTGATCGAGGGCCTGCCGCGCGCCGGCCTCACCAAATTCCTGCCGGCCGACGGCGCCTTCTACCTTTACGCCGACGTGTCGGACTTCACCTCCGACAGTCTCGCATTCGCGGGCCAAATGCTGGAAAAGGCGCACGTCGCGGCGACCCCGGGCGTCGACTTCGACCCCATTCACGGCCGGCAGTTCATCCGCTTTTCCTATGCGCGGTCGGCGCAGGAAATGCGCGAGGCTGTGGAGCGCATCGCCCGTTGGCTGAAGTGACGCGGGTCAAGCTGAAGTGACGCGGATTAAAATGGGCCCATGCCATTGACACTCCCGGCGCAATGGATTTTGGCTTGAAATCAAGAATGTCGAGGAGGGGGTGAATCCGATGGCGCCAACAACCGTAACTGCGGCACCGGTCCGTGTGGCCAAGCCCTGGTACAAGATCCTCTACATCCAGGTGTTGATCGCGATCGTGCTCGGCGCGCTCGTCGGCTGGCAGTTCCAGGATTTCGCGACCAGCGACTGGGTCAGGGCGCTCGGCGACGGCTTCATCAAGCTGATCAAGATGGTGATCGCACCGATCATCTTCTGCACCGTGGTGTCGGGCATCGCGCATATTCAGGATGCGAAAAAGGTCGGCCGTATCGGCATCAAGGCACTGGTCTATTTCGAGGTCGTCTCAACCTTCGCACTCGTCATCGGCCTTCTGGTCGGAAACATCGTTCGTCCCGGCGCGGGCTTCGGCGGCGCGATGGCCAATGCGGACAGGGTGGCCACCTACGCCAAGCAGGCGGGCGAGCAAAAGAGCGTCGATTTCTTCCTGCACATCATTCCCGACACGGTGGTCGGCGCATTTGCGAGCGGCGAGATTTTGCAGGTTCTGCTGTTCTCGATCCTGTTCGGGTTTTCGCTGATGGCGCTCGGCGAGCGCGGCCATACGCTGCGCGCTTTCATCGACGACGCGGCGCAAGGCGTGTTCGGCGTGATTTCGATCGTGATGCGGGCAGCCCCGATCGGCGCCTTCGGCGCCATGGCCTATACCATCGGTAAATTCGGCACCGGCGCCATCCTCAATCTCGTGGGCCTGATCGCGACGTTCTATCTTACCGCGGCGCTGTTCGTGATCGTGGTGCTCGGCATCATCGCGCGTGTCCTCGGCTTCTCGATTTTCAAGTTCCTGGCCTACATCAAGGACGAGCTCCTGATCGTGCTCGGCACCTCGTCGTCGGAAAGCGCGCTGCCCTCCTTGATGGAAAAACTCGAACGCCTCGGTTGTTCGAAGTCGGTGGTCGGGCTTGTGGTGCCGACCGGATATTCCTTCAATCTCGACGGCACCAACATCTACATGACGCTGGCGACGCTCTTTATCGCGCAGGCGCTCGGCTTCGATCTGACGCTTGGGCAGCAGATCACGATCCTTGTCGTCGCGATGTTGACGTCAAAGGGCGCGTCGGGAATCACGGGAGCGGGTTTCATTACACTCGCGGCAACGCTCGCTGTGGTCGATCCACGCCTCGTACCGGGCATGGCGATCGTGCTTGGTATCGACAAGTTCATGAGCGAATGCCGCGCGCTGACCAATCTGTGCGGTAACGGCATCGCCTGTGTCGTGGTGTCGGCATGGGAAGGCGAGCTTGATCGCGACCGTCTGGTAGCGAATCTTAAAAAGCAGATCGATCCGACCGATATCGAAACCGCGGTGACGACGAGCTAGCTATCCAACGCGGCGATCTGCAAATTCAAAAACCGCCCGGTTTGCGCCGGGCGGTTTTTTATTGGTCTGAAATTTAAGTCTTCTATTCGCCACCGCCGAAGCGTCGTGACCACCATCCCGCGCGCCGGGGCTGTGCTGCTTCCGTCGCGGTTTCTTGGGCAGTTTCTCGGGCCGGTTCGGAATGCGCTTCAGCAGGTGCAGGCTGCGGCTGATGGGAACCCGGCGTTGCCGGCTCAGCCTGCGAGATGGACCCAAAACTCACTTTCTCGCGCACCGTCGAACGTCGCCGTGCGGCTTTTTCAGCCTCATGCGCCTCGGCCTCTGCTGTCGATGGTGCGGCCGGTTGGACAGTTGCGGGCTGCTCGGCAGGATACGTCTGTGGCGCGTATTCGGCCGGGGAGGGCGATGGCTGCGGCGAAATCCCATCGAAGTCGGCGACGGCGCTTGCCACCTCCGGCACTGGAATAGGCCCGAGTTCGTCGGTGATCGATCCGGCAAGACCGTCTTCGGTTCCGCCACGCCGGCGGCGTCCACCACGGCGTCCACGGCGCCTCGGCCGCCGTTCGCCCGATCCATTATCGGAACGCGCCTGATTCGGTTGTTCGCCGGTTTCGTCGTCGTCAGCTTCGGCTTCGCCTTCGTCGGCGATTTCAGCATCGGCCGAAACGCCTGCGTCCGGCACGAAAGCGCTATCCTGACGCGGCATTCCGCCTTCGCGCGGCTCGCCGCTGCGGCCACGCCGCCGCCGCCGTCGCTTGCGCCGCGGCCCGTCGCCTCCGGCCTCGGTGCTTCCTTCTTCGCCACCAACGGAATCTTCGCCGAGTCCCTCGGTCTCGTCGGTTTCCACTTCCGATTCTGCCTCGGCGTCGAGCAGTTCCTCGTCGTCGAAGGCCTCTTCCACCTGGGGGGGCGAGGCCGCAGCCTGAGCGGCGAGCAATGCCTTTGCCGCCTCCAGCGTGTGCACCTGTTCGCCGCGATCAATCACGAACGACTGTTGTCCGCTCACGGTCGGGTCGGCGATCACGGCCAGCGTCACCTTGAAGGAGTTCTCGAGATCGCGCAGATGACCGCGCTTGTGGTTGAGGACATAGAGCGCAACGTCGGTGCGGGTCCGCACCACCAGATTGTGGGTCGCACCCTTCATCAAGACTTCCTCAAGTCCGCGCAGCAATTGCAGCGCCACCGAGGAGACCGAACGAACATGGCCGCTGCCGCCGCATTGCGGGCAGGGCTCGGTCGAGCTTTCAAGCACACTGGCGCGGATGCGCTGACGTGACATTTCAAGCAGGCCGAAATGCGAGATGCGCCCGACCTGGATCCGCGCGCGGTCCTGCCGCAGGCAGTCGGACAGCTTGCGTTCGACCGAGCGGTTGTTGCGCTTCTCGTCCATGTCGATGAAGTCGATGACGATCAGGCCGGCCAAGTCGCGCAACCTGAGCTGTCTTGCGACCTCTTCCGCAGCCTCGAGATTGGTCTTGAGCGCGGTGTCTTCGATATGATGTTCTCGGGTGGAGCGGCCGGAGTTGACGTCGATCGAAACCAGCGCCTCGGTCTGGTTGATGACGATGTATCCGCCTGACCGTAACTGCACGGTTGGCGAGAACATCGCGTCCAGCTGACTTTCCACGCCCATGCGTGAGAACAACGGCTGGCCGTCGCGATATTGTTTCACCGCCCGCACGTTGGAGGGCATCAGCATCTTCATGAAATCGCGCGCTTCGTGGTAGCCGGCTTCGCCCGCGACCAGGATGTCGTCGATTTCCTTGTTGTAGAGGTCGCGCAGCGATCGCTTGATCAGCGAGCCTTCTTCGTAAACCAGCGTCGGGGCCTGCGACTTCAGCGTCATGTCGCGCACCGTCTCCCACATCCGGATCAGGTACTCGAAGTCGCGCTTGATCTCGGGCTTGGTGCGGGAAGCGCCCGCGGTGCGCAGGATGATGCCCATGCCCTCGGGCACGTCGAGGTCCTGAACGACCTCTTTCAGCCGCGAGCGGTCCTGGGCGGAAGTGATCTTGCGGCTGATGCCGCCGCCGCGCGCCGTATTCGGCATCAACACCGCATAGCGTCCGGCAAGCGACAGATAGGTGGTCAGCGCCGCCCCCTTGCTGCCGCGCTCTTCCTTGACGACCTGCACCAGCATCACCTGGCGCCGCTTGATGACTTCCTGAATTTTGTACTGGCGGCGCGGACGGAAAGCGCGTTCGGGAACTTCTTCCATGACGTCGTCGCCGCCGACGGATTCGACAACCTCTTCCTCGGCCTCGTCGCCTTCGTCGTCCTGAGGCTCCTCACCATCAGCGGCCGCATGCCCGTCGTCGGGCGGCGCGGCGTGCTGTTCGCTCGCATATCCGGCATGAGCGGCGTTTTCGGCCGCAACCTCATCCGCCGATGCCTCGTCGCTGGCATGGTCTTCGAGCGCGTCGTCTTCATGTGCGCCGTCTTGGTGTGCGCCATCCTCGGGAGCTTCCCGCAGCGCCTCCGAAATATCCGCAATGGCCGCTACGGGCTCGGCCGCGCCAACAGGCGTCTCGGCGACGTGAGCCGAACCATGGCCGTGGTCTTCGGCATGCGCGTCATGATGGTGCTCGTGATCATGGGAATGCCCGTGATCATCGTCATGGTCGTCGTGATGATGCGCGGTCTCGCCGTGGTGGTCGGCGTCATCGGCGTGGTGCTCGTGGTCGTGCTCGTCGTGATGGCCGTCTTCAGCGTGAGCATGGGCGGCCTCGTGCGATCCCTCTGCCGGTGTCTCCAGGCTTGAGGTTTCTACGATCTCGCTCTGAACGCGCTCGCCATGCCCGCGCCGGCGCGAACTGCGATGGCGCGAACGGCGGCGGCTGGCGCGATTCTCGGATTCTTCCTCCGCCTCACGGTGGGCACGCTCATCGGCTTCGATCAGCGCCTGACGATCGGCGACGGGGATCTGATAGTAGTCGGGATGAATTTCGCTGAAGGCGAGAAAGCCGTGGCGGTTGCCGCCATACTCGATGAAGGCGGCTTGCAGCGACGGTTCGACCCGCGTGACCTTCGCCAGATAAATATTGCCGCGCAGTTGTTTGCGTTGCGCGGTCTCGAAATCAAATTCTTCGACGCGGTTGCCGCGGACCACAACGACCCGGGTCTCCTCCGGGTGGGTGGCATCGATAAGCATTTTGTTGGGCATTTTGGAACTCTTGACGGCGGCGGGCGCGCAGGGCGGCGCGCGCAAATCGCACGGCCGGGTGACGCGACGGTCCACCTGATTCGGGGGTGAGGGGAAGGCCGAAACGCAATCCTGCGCGCCTCGCCGAACATGATTCCCGGGATAGACAACGACGCGCGCGGCTTGCGCCCCGCATCGGCGGTATTTTTCCCTGGAGTTCCGGCAATACAGTCTGGCGCATTAAGCGTCGGCCCGTCTGAGTAATTTGGGGCGGCGAAGTGGCCGCTTATCGGTCGCTGAAGACTTGGCGCTAAAGCGCACGCCTCAATCGTATATCGGGGCCAAAAAGGCCCGATATCGGTTAGGTCGGATCTCGAGCCGTCCCTGGAACAAGCTGTTGACCTGGGAGCGGAGCCGCTCGGGCTTGAAACCGCCCCTCCTGTCAGCCGCGCGCTGCGCTGGCTCCGAAGGGGCCGGAAAGACGCTGAATTCTCCTGCTTTGGAGGCTCCTGCGCTGCACCGGGAGGCTGAACACGACACAACCGGGAATTTTGGCCGTCAGCACTACCTACATACGTGGATCGGCCTTTCCGTGCAAGGGAGTCGCCTGCCGGCCACACTCTGCCCTTTTCAGGGTATAGCGTTTAAGACGCGATTAACCCCGTGGTTTTATTGGGGTAAGAGAGCTGCTCGGAGGCACGGATTCGGTGGCGGGCCGCGCAAATCACCTTGTATTACTGGGCTTCGCGCTGTTGTGCGCCGCAGCATGCGTGTGCCTTCCCCTCGGCAAAGTGGCTGCCGAGAGCCAGCCGTCCAAGCCGACCCTGCCGGTTCGATTGCCCGTCGCCTCCGATGCCCGCCTGGCCGGCGATGGCAAACAGACCCGCTTCGTTCTCGACCTCGACCAGCCGATCTCGGTCCACGCCTTTGCGCTCGCCGATCCCTATCGCGTGGTGGTCGATATCCCGCAGGTCAGTTTTCAGCTTCCGCCCGGAATTGGCACCGGGGGCCGGGGCCTGATCAAGGCATTCCGCTACGGCCTCGTGCTGCCGGGCGGCTCGCGGATCGTCTTCGACCTCACGGGGCCTGCGAAGATCGCCAATGCGTCGGTACTTGCCGCCGCCAACGGCCAGCCGGCGCGGCTCGTGCTTGAACTGGAGGAGGTCGACCGCACCACCTTCGTGCAGATGCTCGCGCCGGAAAGCCGCCCCGAGCTTCGACCGGCGATCGCCGGCGCGAAGGAAGGCTCGCTTCCGATATCGACCATGCCTGCGAAACTGGAAGCGCCTGCCGTGTCGCCTTCGCCGCCGGATACGCGTCCCGTGATCGTCATCGATCCCGGCCACGGCGGCCCGGACAACGGCACCCAGTCCGGCACCGAGAGCGAGAAGAATCTGGTGCTCGGCTTTGCGCTCATCTTGCGCGATCGCATCGAGAAGGGCGGAAAATACCGCGTCGTGATGACGCGCACCGACGATACGTTCATCCCGCTCGACGATCGCGTGAAGTTCGCGCGCGCCCAGTCGGCTGCTTTGTTTGTCTCGATCCACGCCGACGCGTTGCCGCGTCATGAAGGCGATGCCCAGGGGGCAACGATCTACACGCTGTCCGATCGTGCCTCGGACGCCGAGGCCGAGCGGCTGGCGGAGGCCGAAAACAAGGCCGACGCCATTGGCGGCGTCAACCTGACCGCGGAGCCGACCGAGGTCGCCGACATCCTGATCGATCTTGCCCAGCGCGAAACCCGCACCTTCTCCAACCGTTTTGCCCGCGTCTTGATGGGTGAGATGAAAACCGTCACGCGAATGCATAAGAACCCACTCAAGTCGGCCGGATTTCGGGTGCTGAAGGCGCCGGATGTGCCGTCGGTTCTGGTCGAACTCGGCTACGTCTCGAACAAGGACGACATGGAACATCTGGCATCGGAGAACTGGCGCACCCGAACCGCGGGTTCGGTGGCGCATGCCATCGATATGTTCTTCGCCAAGCGGTTGGCGACGGCGGGAAACGGGAACTAAAGGCTGAAGAAAAACCGAGGCTTAACAAGCCCTAGTTTGGCCACAGCGGCCGCACTATAACCGGCGCGGTACCTTGAGGAATCGGCGTCATTCGTGCCGCGGCGGCGTATGATATAATCGTCTGATACGATCGTCTGCCGGCCACGGATGGCCGGAGCGGAAAATACCTCCATCGGACGCCGGTCATTTCGGCGCGGGGACAAACGGAATTTATATTATGCGCTTGCTGGTGCGGTTCTTGGGTTTCTTGTTCGCCGCGGGAACCGTCGTGTTCCTGGTTGGCGTCGCCGCCGTAGCCGGGCTGATCTGGCACTTCTCCAAGGATTTGCCGGACTATTCTCAGCTTCAGGATTACGAGCCGCCGGTGATGACACGCGTTCACGCCGCCGACGGCGCGCTGCTCGGCGAATATTCCAAGGAGCGGCGTCTTTACCTGCCGATCCAGGCGGTGCCGAAACTCGTCATCAACGCGTTCCTCGCCGCCGAAGACAAGAATTTCTACGAGCACGGCGGCATCGATTATTCGGGCATGGCGCGCGCGGCCCTTCTCTACGCGCAGAACTTCGGCTCGAACCGAAGGCCGCAGGGCGCTTCCACCATTACCCAACAGGTCGCCAAGAACTTTCTGTTGACCAACGAGGTTTCCTTCACCCGCAAGATCAAGGAAGCGCTGTTGGCGATGCGGATCGAGCGAACCTATTCGAAGGACAAGATTCTCGAACTCTATCTCAATGAAATCTATCTCGGCCTTGGTGCCTACGGGGTCGCTGCGGCGTCACTGGTCTATTTCGACAAATCGGTCAACGAACTGACGGTCGCCGAGGCCTCTTATCTCGCCGCGTTGCCGAAAGCGCCGGCCGCATTGCATCCGGTGCGTAACCGCGACCGCGCGATCGAGCGGCGCAACTATGTGGTCGACCGCCTGTTGGAAAACGGCTGGATCAAGCAGGCCGATGCGGACAAGGCCCGCAAGGATCCCTTGACCGTCACCAGCCGCACCAATGTCGCGCATACGTTCGCGGGCGAGTATTTCGCCGAGGAAGTCCGCCGTGATATTTTCGAACGTTACGGCGAGAAGAAGCTGTATGAGGGCGGCCTTTCGGTTCGCGCCACACTCGATCCGAAAATTCAGGTGATGGCGCGCAAGACCATGGCCGCCGGCATCGTCAATTACGACGAGACGCAGGGTTGGCGAGGGGCCTCCAGCAAGCTCGATATTTCCGGCGACTGGGGTGTCAAGCTCGCCGACGTCAAATCGCTGTCGGACATATCGCCGTGGCGGATGGCGGTGGTGTTGGACACCAGCGACCAGTCTGCACGCATCGGTTTTCAGCCGAACCGCGAACTCGGTGGCGCCGTGAGCAAGGAGCGGCCGACCGGAATCATCACGCTTGAAGGCATCAAATGGGCGAAGCCCGTGGCAGGTCCGATGAAGGGCCGGACGCCGACCTCGGTATCGCAGGTG
>DATHPL010000239.1:0-2439 GCA_035483915.1 Bradyrhizobium sp. | reverse complement strand
TCACTTCAAACAGTCGCTCAATGGAGGACTAACCATGCGTACCTTTGATCTCACCCCGTTTTATCGTTCCACCGTCGGCTTCGATCGCTTCTTCTCCCTGCTCGATCAGGCCACCGCCGACGGCAGCCCCGGCTACCCGCCCTACAATATCGAGCGCACCGGCGATAACGCCTATCGCATCAGCGTCGCGGTCTCCGGCTTTGCACTGGCCGAGCTTTCGATCGTCGCCAAGGAAAACACCCTGACGATCAAGGGCGAGAAAGTCGCCAATGAGAACGACAAGGAAAAATCCGAAGTGCTTTACCGCGGCATTGCAGCCCGCGCGTTCGAGCGCGTATTCCAGCTCGCCGATTTCGTGGTCGTGAAGAACGCTTCCCTCGAGAACGGATTGCTGCATGTCGATCTCGTCCGCGAGATTCCGGAGGCCAAGAAGCCCCGCAACATTCCGATCTCCGGCAGCTCGCAGAGCGCGCCTGTGATCGAGGGCACGGCTGAGAAAGCCGCCGCCTAACCCTTCAGCAGGTATTGGCTGAAACGAAACGCCCCGGCAAAACCGGGGCGTTTTTTTGCATTTCAGACGGAATGACGATTTTTATTCCAGCCCCTGCACCTTCGGCATCGGCTGCGTTGCTTGAATAGCCGGCGCGGCCGGTTTGGCCTCTGCGGGGGCGGTCGCTGAAGGCGCGGCTGGCGCGACATCGGCGGGCTTGGCCTGCACGGCGGCCGATTGTTGCACCGGCGGCGCGGGCGTCAGTTTGTCAGCCAACGGCTTCGCGTCGGCGGGGCTCTTTTCACCAAGCCTTGGCGGCGCAGCCTTCGGCGTCGGGATCGACTGCGGCATCCGGCTGGCGATCTTCGGGGGCACCGCGCCCGGCGGGCGCGGCGGCGGGCCTTCGAGACGGGTCATCGGCTCCAGCGGTCCATAGGAAGGCCGCGTCGCCCCTCCGTAATAACCGTCGCCGTAACCGCCATACCCACCAAGGCCGCCAAAGCGGTCGGCCGGCACGAAGCGCACGATACGTCCATCGCGGGCATCGATCACCAGCCGGCCATCGTCTCCCCGGCGGTCGATGGCGGAAATCGAGTAGAACAGGCCGCGCAGCCGCGGCGCGCCGAGCGGAGAAAAGCCGTTCTCGCGCAGCACGGCATAGACTTCCGTCGGCGGCAGCAGCGGAGCACCGTATTCTGACGGTCCGGGGCCATATGCCTGTGGACCATATCCTTGCGGGCCATAGGCCGGCGCTGGAACGGCCGGGCCCGGTGGCACGTCACCATAAGGTCCGCTGAAATCGGATGCCGCCAAAGAGTGCGGTCGGTTCGTGTCTTGAGGCGCCGCCCCCTGAGCGTTGGCGGCGGTAGCCACCAACAGCAGTCCGACCGAGATGGTCCAACCTTTGAACGCCTTCATTTTCGAAGCTCCTGTGATGCTCTCGCCTGGAGAGCCCAGTCTGCCCTCATCCCGGTGGCGGAATTTCATCACCGATTTCGGCGGTCCTTGGGCGGGATCGCGGCGCGCTTGCCGCAAATCCGAGGCAGGACGTCCACGTCGAGAGCATGGCCGACCAGCTTGGCAAGCGACTTTCATCTGCTTGTGTGGTAGATAAAAATTTGGCATGGTCGGAGTTAGGACAGCAACACTGTCTCAATTTTGGGCCGCATTCCCGGCATGGGGCTTGCAGCGCAAATAGGGCGTCGAGACGCCCGGAATTGAGGGCAAGGTCGTTCGTCGGGGACGCTGAACCGGCCAGCCTAATATTAAGAAATTGCGGCTCGCGAAGGACGAGCGGTGGCCCGATGGGTGCCGCAACGCCGAAGGTGCGCCGACGACGGTGAGGCCAACGCCTTATTGAGTGAGAGGACGCAGAGAATGAGCCGGTCGGAAATCGAGCGCGAAAACATCGTGGCCTCTGGGCTGCCGGTCGCAGCCTCGAAATCCGTTGATCTTTCGCACGTCATTGAAAAACACACGTTCCGGCCGCCGGCGGAAGGCCTGTACGATCCTTCGCTGGAGAAGGATTCCTGCGGCGTCGGCTTTATCGCCAACATCAAGGGCAAGAAATCGCATCAGATCGTCTCCGATGCGCTGAAGATTCTCTGCAACCTCGAACACCGCGGCGCGGTCGGCGCGGATCCGCGCGCCGGCGACGGCGCCGGCATTCTGGTGCAGATCCCGCACGCCTTCTTCGCCCGCAAGGCCAAGGAACTCGGCTTCGCACTGCCGGAGCCGGGCGCTTACGCCGTCGGCGCCCTGTTCATGCCGAAGGAAAAGGCATGGCGAAAGGTGATCCAGAGCATCATTGCCGACCAGATCAAGGCCGAGCAATTGACGCTGCTCGGCTGGCGCGACGTGCCGACCGACAATGCCTCGCTGGGCGAGACCGTGAAGCCGACCGAACCTGCCAACATGCAGGTGTTCATCGGCCGCGGCGCGCATATCAA
>DATHPL010000238.1:0-8389 GCA_035483915.1 Bradyrhizobium sp. | reverse complement strand
AGCCGCGAAGTCCTGCGGATCGACGGCGAGGCCGTCTATCGCGTCCCTCCGCTCGACGTGCCTGCTGTCGGGCAAGCGGCGCCGGACTACATCATGCAATACAGCGCGATCGAGCTGTTCGTCGCCAGGACCAAAGCGCTGAATGCGGGCTTCATTCCGCACGCTGAAGACCTCGCGTCGATTGCCGCGATCTGCCGGCACCTCGACGGCATGCCGCTGGCGATCGAGTTCGCGGCAGCTCGCGCCGCGGTTCTCAGCGTTCAAGGAGTTGCCGCCGGCTTGCGCGATCGTTTCGCGCTGTTGACGGCTGGTCGCCGCACAGCGCTTCCGCGGCAGAGGACACTGCGCGCGACGCTCGATTGGAGCCATGAACTGCTGCCGGAAACAGAGCGGCGGTTGTTGCGGCGCCTCGCCGTCTTCCCTGGCGGCTTCACCGCCGACGCCGCCGCCGCCGTCATGACGGATACCGGATCGGACACGCCGGCGGTGCTGGACGGCATCGCCAATCTCGTCGCCAAATCATGGGTGACGCTGGACAAATCCGGCGCCGACGCCCGCTGGATTCTGCTGGAAACGATCCGTGCCTACGCGATCGAGAAGCTTATCGAGCACGCCGGGGCCGAGATCGCCGCGAAGCACCATGCATTGTATTTCCGCGATCTCTTCGCACCACAGGTGCGAGACGCCAGACCGTCTTTATCGGATGACGACCTGGCGCGCCGCGTTCGAGAGATCGACAATATCCGCGCCGCAATCGACTGGTCGTTCTCCCCGGCCGGAGATACGGCGATTGGCGTCGACCTCACAGCCGCTTATGCGCCGGTCTGGCAACACCTGTCGCTGATGAGTGAGTGCCGCGAGCGCTGCGAGCGCGCGCTGCTCGGCCTTGAGCCGCAAGTGGCCGAGAACATGTGGCTGCGAATGGAGCTGCAGATGGACCTCGCGGCTGCGATCTTCATCACGATGGGTCCTCCGGAACAGGCAAAAACGCTCCTGACCGAGGCGCTCTACGCCGCCGATGCGCTGAATGATCTCAATGCGCAGGCACGGGCTCTGTCGACCCTGATATCCGTTTACGCCTCTCGTGGGGAATACGGTAAGGCGCAGACCGCGGCGGAACGGATCGAGCAAATTGCTCATCGTATCGGCGACCCGATATACCTTCGTTTCGCCTATCAGCAGAGAGGCACCACGCTTCTCTGGGGAGGCAGGCCTCGCGAGGCCCGGCAATATCTGGAACGCGTTGTTCGATTGCCCGCCGCGCCGGGCGATCGCCAGGGCGCGATCTATTACAATCCGAATGACCGCGCGGTGACCCGGGCGATGCTGGCTCGGGCGCTTTGGGCGCAGGGTTTGACGGACCAGGCGCTCCATGAAGCTCGCCTCAGCGTGGAAGAGCTGCAAGGCACGGATCCCCCACTCCAGCTTTGCCGGATATTGTATCAAGGCATCTGCCGCATCGCGACGATGACAGGTGACTTCGCAACCGCCGATCGGGAAATCGCGCGCTTGATCGACGTGGCCACAGGTTTCAACGCGCACGTCTGGGTGACCTCGGGTCACTTGCTGAAAGGGCAGTTGTTGGTTGAACGCGGCGAGTTCGCGCAAGGCTTGCTATTGTTGCGCGATGGATTCGAGACGTGCGACCGAACCGGGTGGCACATATCCTACGCGGAGTTCAAGAGCGCTCTCGCGTTAGGGCTGGCCGGGACGGGGCGGCTCGACGAGGCGCTCGTTGCCCTGGAGGGCGCGATGGCGGCTGATCGCAAGGGCGGGCACGGGTGGTATGCCCCTGAATTGCTCCGCATCAAAGCTGAAGTTCTGCGCCAGCAAGCCACGGATCTGTCCACGCTGGCGGCCGAAGATTGCTTTGACCAGGCAGCCCAAATGGCCCGCGCGCAGGGCGCGCTATTCTGGGAGCTGCGGATCGCGCTGAGCGTTGCGCGTTTGAGGGTGAGCCAGGATCGCCGCCACGAGGCGAGAGCACCGCTTGCATCGGTTTACGACCGGTTCACCGAAGGCTTTGGGACCGCGGACATGCAGGCGGCCCGCACCTTGCTTGAGGAATTGCCCCGGTAACGCATGACATTGTGGGCAAAGCAGCCGGGAGGGCGGCATACTGCTTGCTGCAATAGCCGCCCAAGTGCTTCGATCAGACCGGCTTCGATCAGACCGGCAGGACTTCTGGTTTGTTGTTGGGGAATTTTGCGATTGTCGCCTCGCTGACGTTCAGGTGCTGGGCAACCATCGCCGGCGGCGTACGGGTAATCCAGTCGGACAGCGAGACATCCGCAAAATAGGGAGCTCTGAACACTTCGAGGAATTGCAAATCGGTATCGCCCGTGTTCTTGATGTAGTGTCCGAGGTTCTTCTTGACGTAGCCGACGTCGCCTGCGTTGAAGTCCATTGTGACGGCATTTGGACCGGTGTTGAAGACCGTCATTTGTCCTTTGCCCTTGATCCAGTACTGCCACTCATCGGCGTTGGGATGCCAGTGCATCTCGCGCAAGCCACCGGGACGCACCGTTACCAGCGCAGCAGCAACCGTTGTCGAAACCGTGAAGTTGCGGCTGTCGGCAATGTGCACCGTACCGCCCTTTGTCTCGCGCGCGGGGGCTCCCGATCCAAGCGAGAAGGTGAAGGGGTGCGGCGGCGCGCCCTTTCCGCTCACGGCTTGGCGGTCCGCGGCCAGATCTCCGGGTTCCTTGCCCTGGAAGATATAGAGATCACGCAGCGGGATGTCCTTGAACGTCTCGACCGGGACACCGAAGTTTTGGGCGAGAATATCCGGCGGCGTATGCGTGAACCATTCCGACATCAGGAGAGTGGTGAACTCGGAGGCCTTGCCTTCATCGAAACAGATAAGAAACTCGCAGCCGTCGGGGCCGAGGCCTTGCAGCGAATGCGGCAGACCGGCGGGGAAATACCAAAGGTCCCCTTCTTTCACGTCGGCGATATACGGTCGGCCCATTTCGTCGAGCGTCGTGATGCGACAGGTGCCGTAGGTCATGTAGGCCCATTCCGCGAACTGGTGCCAGTGCATCTCGCGGATGCCGCCGGCCGTTAGCCGCATGTTGACGCCGGAGATGGTGTCCGCAACCGCGAACGAGTCTTGCGTTACCTGACGCGCCCAGCCGCCATTTTGAATGCGCCGCGGCGCGTTGTTGAACGATGCCCAGCTCAGCGGCATGCTGCCGACGTCGGTGGGGGGCGGAGAGAAGGCGCCCGGAAACTGGTCCCTTATGGCCGGATTTTGCGGACCGGGATCGGTGATGCTCTTCGGATTCTTGGCGTTGATCGCCCCCTGCGGCGGATCGTTCGGATTACCGAAGGTGATCTCGCTCTTCACCGGAGTCGCAGCATCCGCCGTCGTCATTGTCGCTGCCGTCACTAACCCGCCTGCGGCTGTCGCAGCCAACATGTCACGCCTTGAGAACATCGGTTTTCACTCCTCGTGCCAAGATGAAATCGGAATAGATTCCGAGGTAGCCGCCATCTGTTTGTGCGCTATTAAATTGGAGTTTAGAATTAACGTTTGGAACGGTCTGTCCGCGTGCAGGCCATCCCACGAGCTTCGCCTCTCACCTTCGACCAGAAGGTCTTGCGCTCCTACTTGTTGATGAGGGGCCTTTGTGGCGCAGCCTCCGGCTTCCAGAGCGGAATGATCATGCGGAGCCAGCCGCGCGTATCCCGCCCCCCGTAGTTGCGCTCGTACACTTCCGTCGTGGCATAGGCCTGCAGAGTGAGCGGACCAAAATCGTAACCAACTAGACCACCGACGGCAAAATCGCTTTGTTTTTGATAGTTGAGAATTGGACGAGTAAGGTCAGTAGAGCCGTAGGCCACCGCTCCGAACTCCCACTTGCCGAACTTCTTCGTGGCTGTCAGGTCGACATTGATGAAATCCGCGTTGCAGCCGTTGAGGCCGAACGGAGCCGGGCACGGCGAAATTTGTGGCCGGTTGGTGATGCTGTCGGCCTGGATGCCATAGACGACATTCGCAGTCAGGTTCCAGCCATTGGCCGTATAGCTCAGCGCGAAGCGCTGATTGAGTGAGGTCGAACTCCACGACACCGGCTCGCCAATACCGAAATAGGAACCCAAAGCATAACTGAAGCCAAATCCGTTGCCGAGGTCCCAAGCCAATTGGCCGAATAGAGCCGGATTGTACACGCTCGCATTGTAGGAGGTGTTCTGGATGCCGGTCTCGATCACGGGGGTCACCGTGAAAAACTGCACCCTCGCGCCGAGGAACGTCCATGGCGTCGACCATGTGACGACTGGAATCGTGATACCGAGGCAACTGGTTTGAGTCGAGTTCCGGCATCCCCAGTCCGCTGTATTGGCGAAATAAAGGCCCGGCGAAAGAGGCATGCCTGACGCGAGGCCGACCAATTCACCCGGTTGAGTGACAGACCCGGCGAAGGCCATCGAGCCTCCCATGCACATCGACAGCAGGCCGCCTGTCGCTCCCTTCATCAATTTTCTTCGCATCTTTTCCTCCGAAGCAGGAAGTCGGTGAATACGAAGTGAACCGCTACAGATCCGTCGATGAAGCTCGAAGCAGATGTTTCGCCACTTAGGACCATCTTCAAAATATCGACAGTGCCGGCACATCTCACCTAACAAATGATTTGATGGTGACGACCTCGCAGGAACTACTGCTCGGATTTCATCAACCTTGATCGCGCTTTCGGGGAGGTTGAGAGCTCGTAGATGTCGGCAATGGTAGAAATCGCGCGTACCAACGACGATGTCGGCTAGTGCCAACGAGAGACTCATGCGTCGCAGCACTTTCACAGTCTATCGTGCGGGCCGACTCGGCGATGATGTCGGCCGCAGCGTCAGGGTGGGGCCTCGTGGAAGACGTGGTCGCGGTAACAGCGGTGGTCTCGTTTACGGTGCAGGGCATGGCACACCTCCTCCGAGCTTGGGTGGTGTAGCCGCTTCCGGAGGCCGATTCCTTAGGGCTGATCTTAAGAATTCTAAAATTGTGCTCGTCCCGCTGAGGTTGCTTGATGCTCGGATCGCGACTGGTGCGGAGGATTCGCGGGTGCACAGTTACCGAAAACGGCTGTTTTGCCGGTAGCGGGAGGCGGCAGGAGCATTGCGCACATCACCATGAACGGCAAAACTTGGCCGATCTGGTCCGCGAGGGCGGGATGTCTGAAGCAAACGCCAATCTGGTCTATGTGTGCGATCAATGGGAGATCGACCTTGGCCGTCGAGAGTTGCGGTCGCGAGGAGTTCCCGTGCCGCTTGGCGGGCGGGCCTTCGAGGTCGTCATGGTCCTGGTGCAATCGGCCAGCGAATTGGTCACCAAGGACGATTTGATGGATCGTGTGTGGCCGGGCGCCACCGTCGGCGAAGGCACTATCCACGTTCACATCTCCGCGGTCCGCAAGGCACTTGGCGCTGATCGAACCATGCTTAAGACCGCTTCCGGTCGCGGCTATCGCCTGCTCGGAAACTGGACGCCTCAGCGTCGGACCGCGGTGAGAGTCGATTCACCCTCGAAGCGCACGTCTGGATCACCGCCGCCGAACAATTTTCCTCCGCTGATTACGCGCCTGGTCGGCCGGGCCGCAGCTTGCCAGTTTGTCCGAGACCTCGTCTCGGCCTATCGGGTGGTGACGTTGACCGGACCCGGCGGCATCGGGAAGACCTCACTGGCGATCAAAGCCGTTCGTTACCTCCTGCCCAACTTTGAAGACGGCGGGTGGCTCGTTGAACTGGCCTCGCTATCCGACCCGGGCCTCGTGCCATCTGCAGTAGCCGCCGCGCTCGGACTGAAGGTCACCGGCGAGATTTCGGCGGTGTCGGTCGCTCGTGCTGTTGGTGGACGACATCTTCTGCTGGTGCTCGATAATTGCGAACACGTCATCGATGTGGCGGCGAACCTGGCCGAGACCCTGACACGCCTGTGCCCCCGCACCACGATTGTCGCCACCAGCCGCGAAGTCCTGCGGATTGACGGTGAGGCCGTCTATCGCGTTCCGCCGCTGGAGGTGCCTGCTCCGGAGCAGGCGGCGCCGGACTACATCATGCAATACAGCGCGGTCGAACTGTTCGTCGCCAGGATAAAAGCGCTGAACGCGGGCTTCACGCCGACCGCCGAAGACCTCGCGTCGATTGCGGCGATCGGCCGGCACCTCGACGGCATGCCGCTCGCGATCGAATTGGCGGCGGCCAGTGCGGCCGCGCTCGGAATCGAGCAGGTGTCCGCAGGCTTGCGCGATCGCTTCGCGCTGTTGACACGCGGGCGCCGCACAGCGCTTCCGCGGCAGCGGACACTGCGTGCGACGCTCGATTGGAGTCATGAGCTGCTACCGGACACAGAGCGGCGGTTGCTACGGCGCTTGGCCGTGTTCCCCGGCGGATTCACCATTGATGCCGCCACCGCCGTCATGACGAATACCGGATTCGATGCCTCGGCGGTGCTGGACGGCATCGCCAATCTCGTCGCCAAATCATGGGTGACGCTGGACAAATCCGGCGTCACCGCCCGCTGGACCCTGCTGGAAACAATCCGTGCCTACGCGCTGGAGAAGCTTGCCGAGAGCGACGAAAGCGACGACGCTCAGAGACGGCACGCGGCGTTTTTTCGCGATCTCTTCGCACCACAAACGCGAAACGCCAGATCATCCTTATCGGATGAGGAACTGGCGCGCCGGGTCCGCGAGATCGACAACGTTCGCGCGGTGCTTGACTGGTCGTTCTCCCCGTCCGGAGACACGGCGATTGGCGTCGACCTCACGGTCGCCTATGCGCCGGTCTGGCGACACCTGTCGCTGATGAGTGAGTGCCGTGAGCGCTGCGAACGCGCGCTGCTCGGTCTTGATCCACATGTGACCGCGAACATGCGGCTGCGGACGGAGTTGCAGATCGACCTCGCGGCCGCGATCTTCATCACGATGGGCTCCCCGGAACAGGCAAAAACGCTCCTGACCGAGGCGGTCGAAACTGCCGGTGCGCTGAATGATCTCAATGCGCTGGCGGCAGCTCTGTCGACGCTGTTAGCCATTTACGTCCTTCGAGGGGAATACGATAGGGCGCGGATCGCGGCGGAACGGATCGAACAAATTGCCCATCGTATTGACGATCCAGTAAGCCTCCTTGCCGCCTATCGGGAACTGCCACGCGTCTCACGAGCGGCAGACCTGGCGAGGCCCAGCAATATTTTGAACGCATTCTTCGATCACCCGCCGCGCCGGGGGATCGCCGTAGCGTGATTTATTACAATTCGAATGACCATGCGGTGGCCCGGGCGATGCTGGCTCGGGCGCTTTGGATGCAGGGTTTCGCGGACCGCGCGCTCAATGAAGCTCGCCTCAGCCTGGAAGAGTTGCAAGGCACAGATCACCAACTCCAGCTTTGCCCAATACTGTATCACGGCATCTGCCGCATCGCGACGATGACAGGCGACTTCGCAACCGCCGATCGGGAGATCTCGCGCTTGATCGAGGTGGCCAAAAGTTTGAACGCGCACCTCTGGGAGACGGCGGGTCATTTCTTGAAAGGGAAGCTGTTGGTCGAACGCGGCGAGTTCGCGCAAGGCCTATTAGTGTTGCGCGATGCCTTCGAGACGGGCGGCCGAACCTGGCGCCTATCGTATCCGGAGTTCAAGGGCGCTCTCGCGTTAGGGCTAGCCGGGACAGGTCGGCTCGACGAGGCTCTCGTTGCCCTGGACGAGGCGATGGCGGCCGAGCGCAAGGACGGGCACGGATGGTATGCTCCTGAACTGCTTCGCGTCAAAGGCGAAGTGCTGCTCCAGCAGGCGGCCGATCAGTCTGCCCCGGCGGCCGAAGATGGCTTTAACCAGGCGGCCCAAATCGCCCGCGAGCAGGGCGCTCTGTTCTGGGAGCTGCGGGCTGCGCTCAGCCTTGCCCGTTTGCGGGTGAGCCAGGGTCGCCGCCACGAGGCGCGAGCACCGCTTGCATCGGTTTACGATCGGTTCACCGAAGGTTTCGCAACCGCGGACATGCGGGCTGCTCGCACCTTGCTTGAGGAATTGCCGTCGTAACACCTCAGGCCTGACCAAGAACCGGCATTGTCAAAGAATGCTCCCGCACGACAAAGGGCGGCTTTCGACCGCCCTCTGTTGTCCGGATCAAGTATTGCTCTCGACGACCGGGTTGAAAGATCAAACCGTCAGTCGTCCCACTATCCCGGCCGCCTCTGCGTTTCGTCGAGAAGATTAGCTTCCAGAGGGAGTGATGTCGCTGGGATGGAGGAACGAGGCGCCGCCGCCGGTTGCACCGAGACCGAAGTTCTCGATGTTACGATGCGGCTCAATCAACTGATTGTACGAACCGCGGAAATCCCGCTGCTCATGAACTCTCCGCGCGTGATGCTCGGCCGCGCTGGCGATTTGAACCGTCGACACGGT
>DATHPL010000237.1:0-8347 GCA_035483915.1 Bradyrhizobium sp. | reverse complement strand
CGGTGTCGAAGATCTCAAGGCCGCGCTTGACGTCCTTGCCAAGGAAACCGGGCGGCAGAAGTATCACTTCCTCGGTGAATCCGCTGGCGCGATCCGTGCCGGCGCTTTTGCGGAGGTCCAACCCGACCGCGTCGATCGTCTGGTGCTGGCCGCTTTCACTTACAAGGGCGATGGTGCACCGACCCTTGTCAAGCGTGCCGAGCAGCTCGACTATTATCGCACGCACAACATGCGCAAGCGTGATCGCGAGATGATCCGCTCGATCGCCACCCGCGACAAGCCGGGCACCAGCGAACTCGCCGCTGTCGAGGCGCTGGCCGACGCCGAGATGCCGTTCGGCGATCAGGTTCCGACCGGCACCTACCTCGACATGACGTCCAAGATGCCGCAGGTCGATCCCAAGAAGGTTGTGGTGCCGACTCTCGTGATCAGCGGTCAATATGACGGAAATTCTACCGTTGCGGACCTGCAGGATTTCTTTGGTCAACTGCCCAACGGCGATCATCAATTGATCATTCTGCCCGGCGTGGCGCACTCGGTCGTGCTGGCCACGAACCGGCAGTTGTTCTGGCATGCGACCAAGGCGTTTCTGACCATGCCAACGCCTATCTCGACATAATAACAAGACGATCTGATCAAGGTTGACTGATGGCCGGGCTTGTCCCGGCCATTTTTCTTGGTTCGGGAACCATGTGGCGAAACGTAGCGACCAGCCGGCACTTCGAGAATTTTAAAATCCCCGATGTCGGATATAGGCTCCGCCGTTCGTCCTCCGCTCGACGTCATCACGAAGGAGAGCCCGACCATGTCCAAGATCTCGCCCTGTCTCTGGTTCAACGGCGAAGCCGAAGAAGCCGCGAAATTCTACGTCTCGTTACTGCCGGATTCCCGGATCGACCATATTCAGCGAAATCCCGTCGACAGCCCGGGCGGGAAGGCCGGTACGGTGCTGGTGGTCAGTTTCACGCTCGCTGGTCAGGAGTACATGGCCCTCAATGGCGGCATGCGTGTCGAGTATACCCATGCGATTTCGTTCAAGATCGACTGCGCGGATCAGGCGGAAGTCGATCGTCTCTGGGATGCACTGGCTTCCAACGGCGGCTCAACCCAGCAATGCGGCTGGGTTCGGGATCGCTATGGCGTGTCCTGGCAGATCGTGCCGTCGGTGCTGCCGGAACTCCTCGGCGGATCGGACGCTGCCGGCGCCAAGCGCGCGATGCAAGCGATGCTGGGCATGACCAAGCTCAACATCGCTGAATTGCGCCGAGCCTATGAGGGCAAATCGGCAGCGTAGCTTTCATACGCGAGGGCTGCGCGTGAATCAGTAATTCGCGCGCAGCCCGATGCCGCCGTGAATGGTGTTGCCGACCGGCTGCGGCCCGAGCGTGCCGTCGACAAAGAAGTCGGCGGTCCAGCCCTTGGTGATGCGGTATCCGATCCGGCCGCCATATTCGAACCAGTACTGGTTTCCGATCGTCGGGACCACGAGACCATCGCCGGTGACGGTGGCAACGAGGCCGGAATGGTTCGCGAACGACTGCACGAACCCGCCGTTGATATTGCTTTCGACATTGGAACCGAACAAATGGGTCCACTGCGCGCCGATCTTGGCAAGATTGGTTCGATCGGTGCCGGAAGCGATGCTCGCGTTGAATGGATCAAATGCCGCGGTCGGGTCGCTATAGCCATTCACGCGTTGCCATAACTGCCAGATCTCGACGGAAGCCGCGAGCTCGTCGCGCGGCGACAGTCTGGAAATCCAGCCCGCCCGTCCATACACGCCGTACTCGCTCGCATTGGTCGAGCCTTGCAGCGCGACGCTGCCGAGATTTGTCGTGTAGTTGCGGCCATAGCTCACCTTTTCGAACGGCGTCAGGATGGTGCCGACATCGAAGAACGGCCGCGAGGAACCCCAATCGGTGAAATCGTAGCGCAACGCGAAGGCGCCGATCGGCGCGCTGGTCACGTTGTATCCGCTTTCGCCATATTGCGTGTAGGCGAGGCCTGCCAGCAGCGACAGGTTGGAAGTGATCTCCTTGCGGCCGTGAATGCCGGCCGAAAAGGATCCGGCGGAGCCGAACGCGCTGACGCAGTCGCTGCAATTGATCTGCTCATTGACGCCCAACAACACATTGCCGAGCACGCGATTGGTGATGATCTGATTGAAACGCTGATTGGCAAGCCCATTGATCGAGGCGCCGCTGGAGTCCGATCCAGTGATTGTCGGGCTTGGCGTGGGAGCTGGAGGCGGGGGTGGCGCGAAGGTTTGCGCGGCAGCGGGAAACGTCAGCAAGGCAAGCAAAACCAACGCGACCGCCACGACGAGTTTGCGAAAAGATCCGGCCATCGTCAGCGCCCGCACAGCGCGCCGGTATCGTCGTTGCCGTCATCGGCCGGCGGCGGAGGGGCTGCTTCGGCGTATTGCGTTACGCTGCAAAGTCCCGGCGATGCGGCGCAGTTCGCGGCGAAGGTCCAGGTCGGGACACCGGATTTCCGGATCGTGGTCTTGCTGCCGGCCGACGTGATGACGGCGGTGTCGCCGGGATTTATCAGTTCGGTGCAGGCGCCGCCGATGGCGCAGACGCGTGAGGCGCCTTCTTGCAGCACCACGGTGGTCTTGCCCCGCTGTGATAGAATATCGAGGACGGTGCCGCGCACGCCGATCGTCGCGACCGACGTAGTGATCTTGTAAGCGGCCTTCTCGGAATGTCCCGTCACAAAACGAAAGGCGCCGGTTGCCAGTTTGATGGCGATGTCGCGATAGGAGTGTTCGTCGTTGAACACCGTGCGGTCGAGCGTGATCGCGGCGTTGGGACCGAGCGAGAGATTGGTGTTGTCGGCCATCACGAGCTTTGCCGCGCTCTCCTGGCCTGTGCGCACTGTCTCGTCTCGCAGCAGGCCATCGCCGACGTTGATGGGCATGCTCAACGTACCGGCCATACGGGCAACCTCGTTTTGCACGAGAACCGCTTCGCCGACGCGGGTCTGCGCATGGGCGGGATGGAGTGCTGTTCCCGCAAAGGGCAACAGGACTGCGAAGAGGAAAATACGCCGTCGCCAATTCATGGATCTTCGTCTGCCGCTGTCGTGTCCCGCGTGCAGCCGTCGATGTGGTATATTTGCCACAAACGACGCGCCGCGACCCCGCCGATTAGTGGCGTCCGCATCGGATTGCGTTCAAACCTGCGGATCAAAAATAGCTGGACTTCGCGAGGCGACTGTCTGCCGGCGAAGGCAGGCAGGCGCTTTGAGGTCGCTTACTTCGAGGCTGTTTTGCTGTTGAGGTTGACGACCTGAACGCGGCGATTGACGGCGGACGCCGGCGCGGTCGGGTCCTTCAGCTTGCTTTTGCCATAGCCGACGGTGACGAGATCGGCACCAGCAATGCCGTATTTCTCGGTGAGATACCGCTTGATCGTATCGGCGCGGCGTTCGGAAAGATCCTGGTTAAAGGCGTCGCCGCCGATCGCATCGGTGTGGCCGGCGACCACGAAGGTCGAGCCTTTCAGTTCGGGGGTAGACAGCGCCTTGCCGAGTTCCTGCACGGCGGGCAACGAGGCCTGGCTGATCCTGGCGGAATTATATTCGAACTGAATATCGAGATCGATCTTGGGCTTGGCAGTAGCGAGTTCCGCGATCTCCTCGCGTTCGCCGAGGGAGAGCGAGCGGGTTTTCCTGTTGCGGACAGTGTCGACGAAGCCGTCTTCCCTGGCCTGAACGGAAGCGTCGGCGGGCCGGTCGGCCGAGAGGCTGCGGGTCAGCGCTTTCGGTTGCAGGGCATTTACGATCTGGTCCGCGGAGGCATTATTGTCAGCGGCCAATGCCAGGCCGGCCGTCATCAAGAGGGCGGCCATTATCGCGGTGATGCGGAGAATTCCGGGAAAGCCAGTCATGGTTTTGATCCTCGCCATTTTCCTGTGATTGGATGCGCCGACGGCGGGAAAGGTTCGATTGGGATGATATGATTCAGCTCAGACAGACGACCGCGGCCGGAGATCAATGACCTCATCCGTCGGCTTGGATCGGAAAGTGGTCGCTCAGCCGCGGAGGTACGGACAAAAAATTGGCTAGATGGGCTTCTAAAAATGGTGTGGTTGCGACGATTTCGAGAGAGTGAACGTCAACTGTCCCTGTTTCCGACCCAGAAGAAACCAAACGAATACCAAGGGTATCGTCCAATCATGCCAGGGCAGGTGGGAACTCCGGTCTCCGTGCTGATCGGCGCGGTCATCATTGCTGTGGCCATTTTGCTGTCCACGTTGATCACGGCGGTCGGAACCCGCTTCATCGGCATGGAAAGCGGGCTCGAAGATAATGTGTGGCTGATCGATCGCCTCACCGGCAGCGTCTACCGATGCAAGGCGCCGGAGCGCGGCAAGGCAGCCTGCGACGCGGAAATCGCCACCGGGAGCGTCGGCGATCGCGCCAAGCCCTGAGTTGTCCGACCCTTTCGGGTTGAGACGCCTGTCGAAACGCGCGAATCCCGTTAGATTGCTAGTGCGGTGAATTTGAAGTTCCCATCAGTTTCGCGGTAACCTGGTCATAGGAACTTCAAATTCTGTACCGCACTAGAAGTCATAGTTTGCTAGTGCCCCTTTGATTCCGAAGTCCGCATAGGACGGTGCCGCGAAGGCAGGCGGACTTCGGAATCGGAGCACTAGTGCAATGACGCGGAACGACCAACCCATCCCGATTACAGCGCGTGCGGCCAGAGCGATCTGGTTGCGCGCCCAACGGCTGGATTCGGAGGCGCCGTTCGGCGAGGGTCCGGAAGCGACGCGAGATGCGATCGAGCATCTCGGTTACGTGCAGATCGATACCATCAACGTGATCGAGCGCTGCCACCACCACATCCTCTGGAATCGCATTCCCGCCTATCGCCGCGTTGACTTGCATCACGCCCAGAGCGTCGACAAAAGCGTGTTCGAATATTGGACTCATGCGCTGTCCTATGTGCCGGCGAAGGATTTTCGGTTTTTCGTGCCTACGATGAAACTTCATCGGCGCGAGGGCCACAAATGGTTCAGCGAGGTCAAGCCCACCGATTTGCGCAAGGTGATGCGGCTTCTGAGAAAAGACGGTGCGCTGACCATCCGCGACATCGAGGACGACGTCCTGGTCGAAAAAGTGCATGCGTGGGCGAGCCGCAAGCCGTCGAAGCGGGCGCTGCAACTGGCGTTCTATGAAGGTCGGGTCACGATCTCCGAGCGCAACGGCATGCTCAAGACGTATGAGCTGATGGACCGGCATTTCGGCTGGGGCGAGCCACCGAAGGCCGCTTCCGCGCGCGAAATTACCGGATATTTGCTCGACCGCGGCCTTCGCGCACAGGGCGTGGTTAGCCTTGATTCCGTTTGCCATCTTGATGCGCCGAGCAAACAGCAGGTTCGGCGATTGATCGAGGCGCGCGTTCGCCGCAAGGAGCTGGTTCCTGTCGCGCTCGAGGGGGCCGGCAAGCAGGAACATTGGGCGCAGCCCGAGACACTGGAGACAATGGGGAACGGTGCCGCCGGGCCCGTCCATATTCTTTCTCCGTTCGATCCCATGATCATCCAGCGCAAGCGGACGCGTCTGATCTTCGGCTATGAGCATTTTTTCGAAGCCTATGTGCCGAAGGAGAAGCGGCGATTTGGCTATTTCGCGTTACCGGTTCTGGTCGGCGACGAGATCGTCGCCGCGCTCGATCTCAAGACGGATCGCCAGAAGGGGAAATTGCTGTTGCAGAAGTGGAATTGGGTCGGCGCCGCTGCGAAAGGCCCGCGCAAGGAATTGAAGCGGCGGATCGAAGAGGAACTGCACCGCTTCGAGCGTTTTCAGCTCGGCGAGTGAGGCGTTTTCGTCACCAGCATCGATCCGGCCAGGCGGTCGAGTCCCACCGCCAGCAGAATTCCGGCGCCATAGGAGAGGATGTCCCACACTGAGAAAATCCGGCCGAGTAACAGCGCGCCGGCAAGCGTCAGGCGAAACTCGTCCAGCCAGGGCGTGTGCGCGAGCCGGCACAGCTCGACGCCAACGGCGATCACGGCGGAAATCCCCGCGATCCGCAGTCTTGAAAACCGGGGGCGTGCGACCGCGACCAGGAAGAACACCGTCGCGCCCCAAAGAATTGAGCCGCCATATTTCACGATTGAAGCGGGTATTCCGAGGCCGAGCCCGAGGCGACGCAGCGCAAGTCCGAGGACAATAATTGTCACCGTGAGGCTGGCGCGCACAACGGTTGTCACGATAGTGCGCTGTCGACGATCGGCATCGTGATTTCGAAAGCAGCTCCCATCTCGGAGTCCGCGAGGCGGATGGTTCCGCCATGCGCCTCCAGCATGGCGCGCACGATGGCAAGGCCCATGCCCGTGCCGTCGCTATCGCGCCGCGTCGTGAAGAAGCTGTCGAATATCCTGGCGCGATTATTGGGCGAAACGCCTTCGCCGTTATCGCTGACGTTCAAGACCAGCAACGTTCCCTGCCGCGAGGCCGACAGGTCTAACACCGTACTGCCATGGCGCGAGGCGTTGTCGGCCAGATTGGACAGAATGATCATCGCATTTTCTTCGGACATGCGAACCGGCATGTCGAGATCGCCGTCGGCTCGAATATCGAGGGAAGCAAAAGACGAACGCAGGGTCGCGACTGCGTCTATCAGTTTGGTGGCGCCGACCGCGACCGGATTTTCCGCGCGCGCCAGGTCGCGCAGGCGGCCGGAAATTTTTGCCAGCCGGTCGGTGTCCGCAATGATGTTGTCGAGGAATTTGCGGCGGTCGTCGTCGTCCATGTCAGGTTCATCGACGTCGTCGCGCAACAGTTCGGCCGCGCCCTGGATTGACGTCAACGGCGATTTCAACTCGTGCGAAACGTGGGTCGCGAATGTCGAAATAAAGTGTGAGCGCATATCCAGCCGCCGCGCCATTTCCAGGAAGCTTTGTGACAACCTTGCGAACTCGCTGGTGCCATGCCGTTTGAGCGGCCGAAGCGCGGCGCGGTCGCCCTTGCCGATCTGGTTGGTCCGCTCGACCAATTCGCGCATCGGCTCGGTGATGGTTCGGTGAAACAGAAATCCGATCAGAAGCGTTGGAACGATCATGAAAAGAACGGCGAGCGCGGCCTTGGCCCGTTGCTCATAGAGGTTCTTGAAGACATTGTTCGGCGTGCGCGAGGCATAGACGACGCCGGCGACCTGATCGCGCACGATCACCGGCATTGCCGTGAACATCCTGATCCCGGTGCCCCGGCTGATGGAATAGAGCGCCGGTTGGTCGTGCTTCGAGATCCGCACGCGCAACACCGCGGCAAACCGCCCTTGCAGGGCTTCGGCGACTTCTTCCAGATGCGCGAGCGAAAGGCCGAGTTCCTCGCGGCCGGCAATGACGACGCCGTTGGGATCAAGCAGCCGGAATCCTGCGAGCGTCACGTTTTGGGTGGCGGCGAGGTCCGGCGTCATGCGCGCACCGAGAGCGACGAAGGCAGCGTTGGCGGCAAGCGCCGGTGGACGCGCTTCGGGCCTCGGTGGCAACACACTCTCATTGGCCAATTCAAGCTTCGGCCATATCGGCTGATAGGGGCCATCCGTCGGCGCTTGCACGGCGGGCGGAGCTTTCGCGCCGAGCGGGACATCTCGTGAAATTGCCGATTCGACTTCGCGGTGAAACACCGCAGCCAGTGCCGCGCTTTGAGCGATCAATTCGGACTCGGTCTCCCGGATCAACTGGTTCTGATAGACCTTGAGAAAATACAGGCTGAACAGCGGCAGCAGAAGCACGCTCGCCAGAACCAGAAAAACCACCAGGCTGAGACTTGGCCGCCATTTTGCGGGCGCCGCGGCCGATCGACCGGGGATCATCAAGGCGATGCCCCGCAACGGCCGAGTTTGAAGCCGACCCCGTGAACGGTTTCGATCGCGGTTTCACAGCCGGCCGCGGCCATCTTGGCGCGGATGTTGCGGATATGGCTGTCGATGGTGCGGTCAGCGACATGGATGTTGCCGGCATAGGCGGCATCCAGGATCAGTTCGCGCGTGAACACGAAGCCGGGCCGCGCCACCAGCGTCCGCAGGATCGAGAATTCGAGTGCGGTCAGCGCAACCGGCTTGTTCGCAAAACTGGCCGTTCGGGAATCGGCGTCGATGGCGAGCTCGCCATGCTTGAAGGTGTTGGATTCCGCAGGTTGTGGCGTATTGCGGGTGCGGCGGAGGATCGCGTTCACCCGCGCGACCAGTTCGCGTGGACTGAACGGCTTGGTTACGTAGTCATCGCCGCCGATCTCCAGGCCAAGGATGCGGTCGATCTCTTCGTCGCGCGCCGACAGGAACAGGATCGGGGTCTCCGAGGTTTTTCTGATCTGCCGGCAGACCTCGAGG